>JBGSJT010000289.1:0-10056 GCA_041741715.1 Pirellulaceae bacterium
CCTCTGGTCCCATTGTGATCAATGATCTAGCGGGGCAATACACTGACAGTCAGGCAGCCTACATCGTAGATGGCCTTCATTCCCGAGGTATGCTTCGACATGTCGAAACGCTTGCTATCCAGGGTGGTTCGGCAGGTGACGTCGATGGCGTTTGCGATCTCGGTGTAAATGGGAACGGTTGCGCCTAGGTCCTCGATCCGAATCACGACAGCGAACGGAATTGGCTTAACGGCACGCCCCCAACGTTTATGATTGGCGATCGCAAGCGTGTAGTGGTTGTCGCTGTATTCCACGCGATGCTGTGTCCAGTCATGCCAATCGTGTTGGACCGTGCCACGGGAGCGTAGCGTGATGCGATGCTCGAACTGAACTTCATTCGGCAGGTCAACGTCGAGGGCGTCTTCTCCCTCTTCTTCACTGGATGAAGACATTGCTTCGACAACCGCGTTGCGGTCGATGTTGCCACGAAACATTCGCCACTTGAGATCCGCACCGAAGTAACTCTCCAGCCCCCACCTCTGAACTTCGGGGTAGTGAGCAACCGTGACCGTCAGTCGCTTGCGGTTATTGGATGTCGCCAAAACACTCGGTATGGGTATGTCAAAGAACGCAACCTTGTTCGGCTCGATCAAACCCTGATGGAACAACACGATCGAATAGTCATCGCATTCCGTGGCACGAGAGGCATCGGAGAATCCGTAGCCAAGCACGTCGAGCCATTTCTTCTTGCCGACGTTATCCAGTTCTTCCACCACGCGTCCCACGTTGCCACGGTAACTCGCCGAGTTGACCAGGAACGCTTTTAGCAACGGAGCGCTAACATGATCGAGACCAAGCTGGCCGAGTTCGTGCAGAATCACAGCCAGTTTGTTGGCGACGCGAGGGGCGGCAAAGCTGGTGCCGTAGCTGTGGGCTGCCGCCGGCGTAAGTTTGTGGCTTGCCATGACGACATTGGACGCGGGATTGGCGCGGACCGATGTCCGCCCGATGTCCGCCCGAAGTCGCTGACAAGTTGCCGCCGATGTTGCATCGCCGCCCATCCATGGACTGTCACATTTCACCTTTGGCAAACAGCGCTCGGCGCATTTCAATTCGTTCTTCGGAATTGATTTGCAATAGTTCAATCGTTGCGATGCCTGTCGAAGTGCGACCGACTAAAACAGACGACTGGTACTCGACGTGGCCGCTCCACTGGCACGCTAATTTGCAGTTCTACCCATTGACTGGAACGGGCATTCAGGTGATGTGGTGGGACCTTTTCATGAATTGAACGACTTCGCCATAGTCGCTACCGGAGAGTGCTTCAACGGTGGTGTGAACAATGTCCTCAAGCTGTCCAATCTTGCTACTCCATCGACCATCGGCGAGTTGCTTCGCAGCGTGGGTGTACATGAAGCCTGATCCGTAGATCGCTAGTTTCTCAGCACCCTCTTCTAGCTCGCCATCGGCGCACTCTTCGAAGCCGAGCGACTTCAATGCGATGATTAGATTGCCGATTCCATGGTCATTGCGCGATGACTCGACCGGCCAATGAACACCTGGTTGCCACCAACGATCCGTCGCACCAACGGCCCAGGCGATGCAGTTGTATTTGATCGTTCGCGGGCTAGTGACTTCGTGGTTCTCTTCGGTCAGTTGAGGAAAAAGAGAACGGAGAGTCACTTCGGAAACGCCCCATTTAGTTCTCCCCAACGAACCCACGCTTGAGCTGAAGCTTCGATGTCGCCAGCTTCCGCAGCGGTGACTGGGTTCTCGCCAGTAATTGCTTCTAACGCCCAAAACCAGTGATCTGGTTTTCGTTTCAGTTCTGCTAAGATCAGCGGAACAGCCACTGGTCCCATCCCTATGATCATTTGGTAGGGAAATGCCAATGAGATTTGGGCCGTATTGGACAAGTGATGCGTTTGGGACTTCCATTCGTCTCGGAGCAAACGAAAGCGTTCCTGGATCGGTTTGCTGGCAACTTCAAGAACTGTCATCCTACTACTCGCATTTAAAGTGAAGCCTTGCGACCCTGCTTCCGGCGCAAGTTTGCTGGGGACGCTACCGAATTCTCTTTTGATCAGCAAGAGCAATTCGAGTTTCGTCACGATAGGCGCGAAACAACCGCAGAAGCGAGTGAGCATCAGTCATTTGTTCGTTGTGAGACATCGTGAAGCTGGACTCCATTCCGTAACTAGTTATCTCCAAAGGGCCAAGTTGATTATCGTCGCTTCTAGGCGGCCAAAGCAGTTTTCTTCATCTTAACACAATCGATAGCTGAAGCCACTGCTAGCCATATTGAAGGCGATTCGCAAGACGGAAATGGTAACCATGTGAGATGCCCGAGCGTCTCCTTTCTCAAACTGAGGCATTAGACAACCCTGTCACATGGACCTTGAAGAGCTAGGCATTCCACCGGAGAATTGTAGAACTCTAGGTTCCGCTCCCCTACTCCCGATTTGGCTTTTTCACCAAGCCCTGGTAAGAATTCAATATGCAAACCGAGCATCGAATACTAGAGGTTCGCCGCGACCACGTTTTAGCCCAGCCACTTGATGGTATCAATCCCGAAGCGTTGAAGATCGCGGGGCCCTCCAAATACGTTGAAAATGAAGTCATCATTGTGGAACCACTGGATGCTGAACCTGTCAAGAACCAACAGCGATGGAAGGTGATCGCTGCACGCATCGATCCGTCGTTTATCGGCGGCACAGCTCCGAAAGTCGCGGCAGTGAGCGACGAAGACGAGTACGAGTTTACCGAGTACGTGAGCTACGAAGATGGAGTGGCCTTCGACGGAGCGCTGGAGGATTTCGATTTGGGAGACACCAACAAGGTGCGGCGCGTGCTGCGCAAGTTCATCAAGCGGTTCCCATACCACATCGACTCGTACCATCATCTGGGCATTATCGAAACCAATCTCGGTCATTATGATCGGGCGTTGAAATATTTTGAGATGGGTTATCGCATTGGACTAATGTCGATCCCCAAGGGTTTCTCAGGTCAGCTTCCCTGGGGTTTCCTTGGGAACCGCCCTTTCTTGCGGGCTGCACATGGGTATGGATTGGCCTTGGAACGAGATAGTCGCCATTTGGAAGCGGTCGATGTTTATGAACAGATTCTGGCGCTCAATCCCAACGACAATCAAGGGATTCGCTACTTGCTTCCCAGTCTGTACCTAGAAGCCAAAAGCCCACAAAAAGCCAGAGCGGCCTTGGAAAAGCACGGCGCGGATGGAACCAATCTTTACACGCGCTGCCTGATCGAGATCTTGGACGGTCGCCGACGCGAAGCTGTCCGCTGGCTGTGTCGTGGACTGTCGTACAATCTGTACGTTCCCGAGATCGTGCTTTCAGGAATAAAAGAAACAAGCGAGAGTCAACAGTATGGTGTGGCCATGGGTAGCAGAGACGAAGCCATTGAGTACGTGCGGGAAACCGACGGTTGGCACCGCGAAGAAGCCCAAGAATTCCTGCGCCGGTTGATGGCGGTTGAACCCTTTGTCAAACGGCTTGAGAGCGCGCTTGAGATAAAGGAGGCACTCGATTCACGCGACAAGCTGCCGCTCGGCGAACTGCGATCCGCCAAGGTCAACGAGCTTTATGGAATCTTTACCGACCAGGACATTCCGAAGATTCTGGAGGAATGCAGCAAGGCAATTTAAGGAGTCATTGGCCGCTTCATAATCTGAATTCTTTGCCATAGTTGTTCGGTTCCTAGAACCGCCACGCTAACGCAACGCGATGTCGGAAAGTTTGCGATTGTGCACGCACTAAAATTTCCTCAATCAAGAACCTTCGCGGATTCGCAAGCCGGTCTCTTGCAATATCCAGAGCTTGTTCTCTAGCGATTCGCCAGACAACAGCGGAATCAACTGCGCCACTAAGCTCATCAAGGTTGATTTGGCTTGATTGCGCGGGCGCAAGACGATGATGCCGGGATACTGATCGGGTGGGTAAGTGCGAATATCGGCAAAGTCTAAATCAAGCGTGACCAATGCACGATTTTCCTGCTGACAAATCGACGCAATCTGCGGGTCGGTATGACCAACCATCATCTGGTCGTGGATAGTCAATGCGTTGAAACCAGCATCCTTCAGAGCCACGGCCACTTCGACGGGCAAATTCTCATCGATCTTGAATTGCATCGTGGCGACTGCTAGTTGCTAGGCCGCATCCGGCGACAGTGGTACGATTCGTTCTCTGGCAAGTTCGGCGGCGTACGCAATCGCGTTGTCGATGTCTTCGGCAACCAGCGACGGATAGCTGGACAAGATCTCGTCACGCGAGACACCAGTAGCCAGGTTGTCAAGCACAACGGAGACCATGACCCGAGTACCTTTGATACACGCTTTGCCATGGCAGATTCTAGGATCGACAGTGATGCGGTTTTTCCAATTCATGGTGTCATGCCGGATTGTCGTGGAAAGTGGGAGACTCGCTTGTTCATTGTACGCACTGGCGCGATGGTGCGTAACTGCGATCGGTTAGCTGCACGGGCGTTCGGAGTTTTTTTGTTAAATGGTACTTCGCTGGATAGGTTGATACGAACATGTCATTGGCAGTCGATACCGAAAGGCACTGCTAGCGAATTTGAAGATCAGCTCACCTCTTTTCGCCTACTTCCAACGGTAGTCTGTATCGATTGTACGGAATCTACAGGCGGTCCCCACGATTTCAACCGCTACAACCGGCTTTGCCGCTCAATCCCTCACAATCGGACCACCGATGAACAAGAAGTGACCCAGTTCATCCAGCCGCGCTAGGAGTACCGACGTGAGTGTCCGCACAACCCTTATTATGCTAGCTTCGGCTTGTCTTATGCCAGTCGGTCTCAACGCGGCTGATGGCCCAGTCCGAACGTCGTTTTCCGATCAGGAATCCCAGGTTGAACTGGCGTCCGCTCAAACTAGAAAGGCCGTACGTCTGGCTTGCGACGACCTCGCTCCGGCTTGCGGTGCTTATCAAAACAGCTTTGACCGCCGTAGAACTCCGGCCATGATCGGCGATTTTTTCGGTGGTTCGCCGTTTGGCGCGCGAGCCGACTCGGTACTCGATCGCTTGCTAATTGTTGCGAACGATCTAGACGCTCCCTTGGTACTGCCTCCTGGAACGTCAGCACTGTCCATCACTGAGGCTGGCCCCATTGGTGCGTTTTCTACTTCGCTGGCTTCAATTCAAGAGCTCCAATCGCTTTTGCGTAGCGCTTCCCCACTACCGGGATTCACATTGGCGGGCACTTTGCCCGATGCCGCTACGCTAACGACTCTCAATAACATCGCTCAAATTCAAGCACAATTGGCGTCGACGGGTGCCGCTTGGGATATCATCGCTTTACAGAATCCACCGGCGGGTTACGCCAACGGCTTAGCTGGTATCTTCGCTGGTCGCAATGGATTGCCGGGAACGGTCAGCTTCAACGCGGCTAGTTCTGGTGCGTTGTTGCAAGCAGGGGGTGATTCACTGGCTGGTGGCGAAGACTTGGATGCCTACTACTTTTATGACTATGCCCTGCGATTTGATACGGCGCTGGCCGATGCGGCTAGCGGCGGAGTAGGACGGCTGAAGATTGCCGAAGGTGGTACGGTATTGCCTACGGACCGCGTCTTCTTTCGCTACAACAATGAATGGCGCTGCCTATTCCAACACCCGCGAAAGTCTAACGCGATTTACTCCTGGCTTCGAAAAGACGTTTCTGGATGGATTGTTTAGCTTTGAGCTGCGCGCTCCGTTCGCTACAAACGCTCCGATTAGCAGCACACTTGGTGCTGACGGAAGTCTAACAACCGGTGATGTGACTCGCTTTGGTAACTTGACGATGTATGCCAAGGCGCTACTAATCGATCGCAATAATTTCGCACTAAGCGGTGGGCTAGGTGTGACGGCACCAACCGGTGACGATATTTCAGTCGGTTTCGCAGATGGAACGCAACTCCTGCATATTGCCAATCGTAGTGTTCACTTACAGCCATTCCTGGCAGCGCTGTACACGCCCAACAGCAAGTGTTTCGCACACGGCTTTTTGTAAACCGACTTTGCCGCCAACGGCAGTCCCGTTTCGGTCAATACAGGTTCGGGCTTAGCAGCGGCTGGCACGTTTACTGACCCGAATTTCTTGTTCGCTGATTTTGGGCTTGGCTACTGGCTGTACCAATCGAACGAGTCCTCTGGGCTCACAGGTGTAATCCCAACCGTAGAAGTTCATCACACCAATTCACTAGCTGGTCCAGACACCGTATCCGCTGGCCCCATTCAAGTTGGCAATTTTCGCGGCACTGTCAGCCAAACTAGTTTAGTCGCTGGAACCACGTTTGAATTCGGCACTCGGTCGCAACTAACAGCAGGCTATGCGATTCCGGTAACTTCTGCCGATCGGCAATACAACAACGCCCTCAACGTCCAGTTCAGTCGCGTTTTGGGACGCTGAATCAAACGAGCTTAATCCGTGTGCCGAGGAATTTTAGATCATTGAGTTCGTCGGGGTGGCCACACCGAAAACTACATTTGTGATTGAGCAGCGAGTATTCGGTTTCGGGAAACAAGCTGGGGCCATGCCAAAAAGGTGGCGTGTATTTCACAATTTCTTCAACCCTTTCGTCCTGCGAAAGCCAGATTAGGGCGGTGTAGGGTTCTGGAGTATCGATATCATAACGCCAGGCGACCCGAGCATCACACCTTTCAACGTAGTCGGGAGGACCAAGTCGCTTAAACACCCACCATAGAGAGAAGTCGACTTCAATTTCAGTTAGTAGCTGGTTGCGTTTCTGTCCGTTCACCGGCTCCATATCGCAGGCATATGACTCAGCATCGAAGAACGTAATGGCAGGAAAGCAGCGAGGTGCCTGCCCCAGCCGTCGTAGTGAAATCTGCGCCAAGAGACGGCTATCGTGTAAATGAAAATGAAATCCCAAGCTATAACAGCGCGTAGCTGCCTCCAAGCATTTCTTCGAGCTTAAGCAATAGCGGAACCGACTCGTAGAGTTCGATCATCCCGGCCCAATGCAACGCCGAGTCCTGGCGACAATCAACAGCAGATGGGGAGTCGTCGCTAGCGCTGCTTTCGCCATGATCTTCAACCAACGCGACCAACCGTTCAAGCACCAACTTCCGCTCGAATTCGATGAAGTGTGGTTCGTCAACTGCAAACTCGCGCATACTGAGGTCATTAAGCGAAACGACCAGACGTGCTCCCCACCATGGGCGTAGGACAAATAGATCATATCTTCCACGTCGAGTCGTATAGGCGAGTACTTGAGAATTCCAGTCTAGTCCTGCCGTACCCCAGTCCGCGAATCGGCTGCATCCTTCGAGATGTTCGCAAAGGTTCAGCACAAGCAACTGGTTTTCATTCTCGTCCAGCACGTACAGATTGGACGCTCCAGTCCCGCTGTTGTCGGGTGAAGTGTAGGTAGCGCACCAATTCGTTCCCTTTTTCTGGGCCGCGATGTGTGCCGCTTGTCTTGTCATGATCTCTCACACCTTCGGAACTGCTTTATTGCTTCAAGAGCAAACTAGAATCGCCCACTATGACTGGGAGGCGACTGCTAGGCTCGCTAAATTGCCCTGATAGATTTGTGTCTCTCAGCAAGGTCCCACGCCAGCATCGCCAACAAGTCGTCCGACAACTCTTCAGCAGCTCGGGAAACCGACTGAGTCCGGTTGCGTTCAGTAGGTGGTGCAATCGGTGTCTCTCCCTCTGCATTGGGCTGACTATTGATGAAGTTCACGACCGTCAGCACGTCAATCGGACTGATGAATTCGTCCTTGTTGACATCGTATAGCGCAAAGTTGGTGGAGGGCCCGCTGCCTAGCAAATTCAAATGATTGATAATAGTCAGTGCATCGACAGCCGTTACCAACCCGTCTTCGTTCACGTCTTCCGGACGAATGACTTCCGAGATATCGACGTTGAATTTCCCTAGTTCGGTTGCGACGGCAATGTTACCAACAATGTCACTGACTTGGTTTTCGAGTAGTCGGACGGTGTACTGGCCATTGTGTTCAAAAGTCCACACGTCCTCAGGAGCTGCCACAAGGTAAACGGCGGACCAAGTATTGCCCACGAGCGCTTTTGAATCCAATTCAGCGATTTGCCTGAACGAGTTTGGACCGATCACTTCCAGATTTCCAGTTCGAATCGTCGACTGGTCAACCCCGACATTATCCGTGTAAGTAACTTGGAGTTTATGGAATTCTTGTCTGCGAATTCTCAGCTCTTCAACGGTTAGTATGGCACTTGGAGGTGTGACATCATCGCTTTCAATCCACGCACCAAAATCAAGCCGCGTTGTTGCCGAATCCACGCGAAACTCCAAGTGCCGATTGTCTCGCCCAACAGCGGCTTGCGCCACAATCATCTGTGTGCCTGCTTGAACGACTACCGTGTAAGTTGCTTCATCGGCGACCTGTAGACTCCAGCCACCGGCAGCGTTGGTTTCCGTAGTCGTGGTTCCAACAATTACTTTTTGCCCACCAAGTCCTTCATTGAGATCATAGCGACCATTGGAGTTGGCATCATTGTAGACGACGCCTGTTAGGAACGTCTTGTTTTGCAGGGTTGTCGTGACATGCGCTGTCCAGTAATGCCGCCGGACACCTTGCGGGTTCGCGGAGTACCCAGCACCAAACTCTTCAGAAATGTCGAAGTCGCCAATGCCGAGCAACGCTTCACGATGATTTTTTGAGAGTAATTGGCCACGTAAATGGTCGTCTACCGTTGCTCGTGTGGCGCCTGTACCAATCAACTCCAGATTGTTTTTGTTGTCACTCCACATATCGGGCAGTTCGTATCCGTAAGAACGAACAAGTGCGTTTGGCCACTGGCCCGTGACTACACTTTGATGGGAATGATAGTCGTAGGCCGCCATTTCGTTCGCTTTGAATTGGGCCGATTCCATCAACATCGCGTTAACCGCCAGCGGCTGTCTGGCAGCCACGTTGCTCAGGTCGACTTCAATCCCGCTTGACGCTTGGTAAGCGGCCGGATTGTGTCGTACCTCGTTGACCAGATATCCAAACAGTTGTGCCTCAGGAACCACCGCCATCAGCCAGCGAGTTTCAAGCGATTCAATTTGGAATTTACGATGTGGCTTCATGGGCTAATTCGGCGGCAACGAGTACTTGATCTTCCCCTGGTCTCCCGTTAACAAGATACCCGCAAATGCGTTGCAGAATGCGTGATAGCGAACAAAAATTCCAGCGGAAAAACCGACTTTTTGGTCGAACGGAAATGGTACTACGCCGACAATCGTTTACCAACGGTGCCCCAAACTGATTTCCGCAACTGAACGGTTTAATAGCTGCCGAAGCCTTCTTCTGTATCGGTTCCATGTTTAGCAACAGATCGATGGTTGCCTAAGTGTCCAAGTCGCAGATCTCACGAGTTGTCATTGCCTGACACCCGGTGACACAACAGGGCCCAACCCGCCAAAAAACTCGACGGCTTGGGAGCCAGCGCTGGTTAAAATTCCGCCGTCGCCACCAAAGACATAGTACCAGTCTGGTCGCGCGGGACCTAATTGGTTCACCGCAATGTGGTGACAGTTGCAGATCGGAACTTTCACACTTTAGAAAGCGAATACCGATGACTTACTGGACAAACAGAGCGCAATCGCTGGCAAAGATTGCCCATGAAGAAATGTTCCCAGCCCGATGGGACGCCGACGTAATGACCGCGGAAAACACGGTGTGGATCTTAAACAATTGTCCGTACCGCAAATTTCCAGCGCTTCGCGGCCAGCAGTTGGAGTCCTTTCGAACTAGCCTGGCAAACAATGAATTGACTGAGTTGGCGTATGCGACCTTTCCCAAGAGCGGTTGCGGAAAAAGCTATACCTACGTCGTCATTGTTAGTGCCAATCCCGGGCAACTCGAATTGGTTCGTACGTTGTACGAAGAATCGCTAAACGTCGGTTGGAACTAGGCATTGTTTGGAAGCATCAGCTGGCTCGCAAAGGCGACCAGCTGATGTTTTTAAGCTGTGCCTGGCAGAACAATCAGTTCCGGCGGTAACTCGAACCGTTGGAATTCCTTTCTAGGCCGGGGACGCCGGCAAGATCGTTGGGGACAATCGATC
>JBGSJT010000290.1:0-4152 GCA_041741715.1 Pirellulaceae bacterium
GCAAAGTCGTCGGCGAGATAACCACCTTGAACATACTGCTTTTCCAAATCAGCAATTGAGTCGCCGCCCAGGTGGGATGCCGTTCGGCCGGCCAGTCCAACCAAGAACTCCAGTGCACACGCCATCGGGGCTTGCCCCAGCTTTGCCCACACCCAACTGCGCCTGACCCCATGATGCTGTTCCAGCTTGGCAATTTCAGTCCTTGCACTTCCCTGATCGACGGTGGCAAGTTCAAGCAATGCTTGTCGCAGAGCATCTTCATCCTGCTCATTCTCATCCGGCCAGTACTCCCGCTCGAATCGTAGCCGTGACTGCGGCTTCGCCTTGCGCAAAGTTGACGATACGCCACTATAGGTGGCCGGCGATTCTCGGAACCGAGACCACAACGTCTCCCAGTTACTCGTCTCCTGCAGTCCAAGCTTCTCGCCGGCCACGATCTCACCATCGGTGTCGGGATCAAAACCGTATTCGTCGCGACAGCGATTACAGAACGCGTGCCACTTGCCCTCGTCCATCTCGGCTCGCACCTCTTGTGGATTGCTCATCCAACGCAGCAGGTCGCGAGGGTGATCGCCGATCATCAATCGATCAAAGTCCTCAGCCTCTAGTCTACGTCCTTCCAGCTTTGAGGCAGGCGTGATCGCCAGAACGGCCAGCGATGCCATCATCGACAATTTCGTGTTTGCAGTCCCCGACACATCCAAGCCCAATGCCGGGCTTTCTTTGGATACCAGCATCGCTTCAACCGTCCAATCGCGCCCGTTCTTCTGTGACCAGACCGTTCCTCGGTACAGCAGTTCAACTAGCGGTTGCAATTCCCAGGGGCACTGCGTTCCAGCGCGTAGTTCTTGCCGGCTAACCCCAGGCAGATACAGGATCGGTGTCTTACCTTTTGGAAAGTCAACCTCCGGCAGCACACCTTGCATTGCACACTTCAGCCAGATTGCTGGACCGGTTCGAGTATCGGGAGCGTACTCGCCCAGCACCAACAACTGTGGCAATCGCGTTTTCAACTGTTCCAAAAGCGGCAACCATTCGCTTTTATGGTCAGTCCAAAGAACTGCCGTTGGAGCGACTTCACTGCTTGCGCAGCGCGTCGATGCGTCGAGGCCTCTGATCACGGAATCTAGTAGTGTCATGCCGGACTCCCTTGCCGTTGAGAGTTTTCGACATCAATTCTTACTTTGCTTCCACGGACGAATTCGGCGAGTTCCTCTCGAATAGAACCATCGCGAGATAGAATCTGCGTTTTTATCTGTTCGATCAGCTCGAAGCTGGGGAAGATCATGCTTTCGTCAAGACTTAGATTCTTCGCCCAGAGATCGATTGCAGCATCATCACCCTTGAAATCATGTACCTGCTGCAAGAAATTGCGGAAAGACTGTGCGGACTTTGAAACGTTGAATGACTTCTCAAGCAAGGTACAATTTCCGATGCTATTTATGACTGAAGAGTAGTCAGCTCGTTGCTCGTAATCATCGTCTGCTAAACCAAGTTGATCGACATACCCGCACCACAGCGAGAATGGAACGCAATGGTCGACATCCAAATCGCAGGACTTATGCTTTCCAGTGCGAAGCTGAACCTGCGAGGCTTCCCATCGATCCACATTAAGGCGATGCCATATCCAGAGCATCGTGTTGTATCTGGACACCTGCTCGCGACGATCCACGCTCATCTGTTGAACATAGCTACCCGCCTCACTAACAATTTCCGCAACAAGCGAATCGAGCCGGTTTCGGGTAACTGCGACCGCTTCGCTAACTAGATTCGCATTGCAATATTCCGGTTGATCAGATGCCAGTTCTTTTGCGAACTTTGCCATCGAAGTACTGTTTGTCCACAAGCCAGCCCACTGTGAACACACAATCCATCGATCCAATGCGCTCACCAGTGCTTGCTCGAGTGACTTCTCAAAAGAATCACGTTGCAAATGGCTTTGACTATGTTCCTTCAACCACTTGTAGGTGTTGAATACGATTGTCCAAAGCACAATCACGGAATTGAGTGAATTAAATTGTGCGTTTTGACCAAATCTCAGATTTCGATCAGCAATTTTGCGCACGAGCAGTTCAAGAGACTCGGTGACTTCTTTCCAGTGTTTCGAGAGATCACGCGCCATCGGTCGCACTGTGTCTCCCTTTAACAGGTCTTTGTCCGACAACAAGGAACCATCACGGAAAGACGCCGCCCATATAAAGGAGACTGCTCGAACCACATCATCCATATCGATTGGGAGACCATTCTCAACCGCGAATTGATGTAGTTTGTCGAAGCACCCTCCTGCCGTCTCGCGACCAGTAGCTTGATCGTCCCACCCTACTTTCAGCCATGCGAATGATATTTCTTCACGCGTTAGTGTTCTTCCGGCGGTATTCAGACGCGTGAAAATGTTTACGATCGACTCGTTGTAGTCGTCCTCCGACCAAAGATTTGGATCGAACGGATGCAGTTCTAAGTATGTTATCTTGCTGAGCTTCACATCGCGAAGGACCGTCATCAATTCTGCTAACGGGCCTATGACACGATCAACTAAATCTGGAGCAACCGAGTGATCTTCCAGAAGTTTCTTTGCCGACTCTTTGAACTGTCGTTCTTTAAAGTTTGGGTTAGGCTGAACCTCGTTCCATAAGCGCCCCAGACGAATGAATCTCCCTTTGTTCTCGGAAGTAAACGCCTTTTCCAGAGGCTCTCGATAGTTAAGAGGCTTCTTCCATGACGATTGCCCTTCATTCGGATCAGTGATCATCCATCGCAACACGTTTCGATAGTCTATGGCAATTACATCGTCCGCCTTATCGAAAGCGTCAGCAAAAGCCTCGACATCAAAACAGAGCGTTGCTTTGGACCAGTGTGGTTTCGCAGGTCGGCGGCCACGTGGACGTATGCCTTCGAGTTGTTCCAGCCAATTTCGATCTTCCTGTTTGAAGCCCCAACCGTCACCGCATAGAGCAAGGAGCAAGCTTTGCACTCGCTGTTGGCCATCAAGGACCATGTGATAGGAGGCGGGTGGATCTCGGCGATTGACGGATGCACCATCTGCTTCGGACGTACGATCCACAACCTGCCAAAACTCACGATGGGGAATGCTGCCAAGATCATTGTGATCTACCTTCCACATCAACAGGGTGCCGAATGGCCAACCCCGGATCAAAGAGTCGATCAACAAAATGACTTGGGTTGGGTCCCAAACATATGGCCGTTGAAGATCAGGGATGACAACGGTGGCCCCCTGAGTTCCAGAAGCCCTTTCAATCAACAAATGCAAGTCTTCTGATTTCGCTTCGTAAATGTTAGCCATTGATTGCTTCCTCTCGGTTGGCGGCCGCGTCTCGCGCCTGCTGCTTGAACGCGTTCGTGTAGTGGAGATCGTTCCAGCGTTCGCCGGTGAAGGTGTCGCCGCCGGCGAAGTCGGTGGGATCATCTTTCTTTTCGTTCAAGCTCCAGAACCAGGGGTAATCCTCGGGTGGGCGTTTGGGTTCCTTGCCGCGATCCTTGGTCCACTTGATCTTTGGTGGGAAGCGGAGGACGCCAGCTCCTTTGCGACCACGTGAGAGTTCGGCCAGCATGAAGGGGCGGATGTTCATGCGGACGCCGTCGTTGATGTCAGGCGTCCAACCGATGGGTTGTTCGTACAGCGGCTTCCAACGAACGAAGATGTCGTAGGGTGGTTCGCCCTTGAGAACAGCTTGGAGTTGTTCTTGCAGCTCTTTTGCGGCCAGCAGGCGATCGTCTGCACCGGACTCGTTGTTCTTCACGGCTGCTTCTTGGCGAGTGATCCAATCGCCAAGGTAGCTGTAGGTCAGGCTTTCAAGCAGCTTCTTGCCTTGTGGACCGGCCAGCTTGTGAAAGTTCACGAGCGCTGAGAAGCCGTCTTTGCGTCCATCCCAGATGTGCCAAATGAACGGTCGTTGATGAAATAGCTCGCAGTGCTCCTGGAAAAACTTTTCTCGCAGCCATGATTCAAGATTCTCGCTGTGATTGACCTCAGCCGCATGCAGCAAACGTAGTAAACGATCCGACGCGGGATCTTCGCCACGGACGGATGGAATGCAGACGATACCGTCATCGTCTACGAACTCGTCGAGTTCGCTACAACGCGCGACCAGGGCACCGGCTCGTTGACTGAGTCGCATCTCACTGTCGAGCTCG
>JBGSJT010000291.1:0-61559 GCA_041741715.1 Pirellulaceae bacterium
GCAAAGTCGTCGGCGAGATAACCACCTTGAACATACTGCTTTTCCAAATCAGCAATTGAGTCGCCGCCCAGGTGGGATGCCGTTCGGCCGGCCAGTCCAACCAAGAACTCCAGTGCACACGCCATCGGGGCTTGCCCCAGCATTGCCCACACCCAACTGCGTCTGACCCCATGATGCTGTTCCAGCTTGGCAATTTCAGTTCTTGCACTTCCTTGATCGACAGTGGCAAGTTCAAGCAATGCTTTTTGCAGAGCATCTTCATCCTGCTCATTCTCATCCGGCCAGTACTCCCGCTCGAATCGTAGCCTTGACTGCGGCTTCGCCTTGCGCAACGTTGACGATACGCCACTATAGGTAGCCGGCGCTTCTCGGAACCGAGACCACAACGTCTCCCAGCTACTCGTCTCCTGCAGTCCCAGCTTCTCGCCCGCCACGATCTCACCATCGGTGTTGGGATCAAAGCCGTATTCGTCACGACAGCGAATACAGTACGCGTGCCACTTGCCCTCGTCCATCTCGGCTCGCACCTCTTGTGGATTGCTCATCCAACGCAGCAAATCGCGAGGGTGATCGCCGATCATCAGTCGATCAAAGTCCTCAGCCTCCAGTCTGCGCCCTTCCAGTTTCGAGACAGGCGTGATCGCCAGAACAGCCAGCGATGCCATCATCGACAGTTTCGTGTTCGCAGTCCCCGACACATCCAAGCCCAATGCCGGGCTTTCTTTGGATACCAGCATCGCTTCAACCGTCCAATCGCGTCCGTTCTTCTGCGCCCAGACCGTTCCGCGATACAGCAGTTCAACGAGTGGTTGCAATTCCCAGGGGCACTGCGTACCAGCGCGTAGTTCTTGCCGGCTAACCCCAGGCAGATACAGGATCGGTGTCTTGCCTTTTGGAAAGTCAACTTCCGGCAGTACACCTTGCATTGCACACTTCAGCCAGATCGCTGGACCGGTCCGAGTATCCGGCTCATACTCGCCCAGCACCAACAACTGTGGCAATCGCGTTTTCAACTGTTCCAGGAGTGGCAACCATTCGCTTTTGTGGTCAGTCCAAAGAACAGCCGTCGGAGCGACTTCACTACTTGCGCAGCGCGTCGATGCGTCCAGGCCTTGGATTACGGAGTCGAGGAGCGTCACGACAGCTTCTCCTCTAGGATACGCATATTCCGGACAAAGGTCGGCAGATGTTGCTCCAGCGTTGCCCGCGTTAGGACGGCGAGTACCTGAAAGGATCGCTTTCCCTTCTGATAATTGTTGCTGCAAGTCGAGGTAGCTCGCTCAAGTGCGTCTTGAACTGTATGTCGTCCTTTGTTTTCGAGGTCGTTCAAAGGTGGCAACTGGTTTTCGTTCAATTCGCTTCCGTAATGCGCCCGTAGTGCGTCGCGGTCGGCAACTATCCACGACTCCATGCATGTGGTCATAATCAGGACCTGGTCATCTTCGGCTCCGTTAGGTTTATCCCAGTTGTCTCGGACTTTCAGATGAGTCCAGGCCTGTTCAATATCAGCCATAGGATCTTCGCTATCGATTAACATCATGACGGCACAATCGGCAGTGTTTGCCCGTAGAGCAATACAGAAATCTCTGAAAGTCTGTCCTCGACCGCCACTAGCAACGAGCTTTGGCATCCGTCCTTTAAAGCCGCATGCCTCGAGTAAAGTCCGAAATCCCTCACGACACTTTATGTGCAAGTCACGAGAGTCGCCGCCACCCTCCAAATAGATTGTTGCCTTTACCATCGGACACCTCCGATCTGCCCCTTGGTCCAAAGCTTGCCAAGCCTGTACTCAATGAGCCACTCACCGAGTTCGTTTTTGTCGAGCCGTTTCATCTGTGTGCATCCATTATGCTTCTCCACTATGACGACATACTCTGGATGCTCCGTCATGGCATCGACCAAAATGTCGGAATGTGTTGTCACAACAATCTGCGTACGTTCGGATGCCTCAAGCATGATGTCCGCTAGGCTGGGTAGCATGTCGGGATGTAGCCCTAGCTCTGGTTCTTCAATGCAAATGAGTGGTGGCGGATTAGGATCACAGAGAATCGCGAGTAAGCAAAGGAATCGGAGGGTTCCGTCAGAAAGGCGACTCGCCGGAATGATCCAATCTTCTTCCGTCAAAAATACTTCGACCGTGCCACCTTTAACACGTATGTCGAAGTCGTTGATCCCTTGATATAGCTTCTGCAATTCAGCGAGGATCAAACGCTTGACCTTCGGAGTGCTCTTCAAGTAATTGAGAAACAATCCGAAGTTAGAAAAATTCTCTTCTAATCGATCATTGGGTAGGTCCGCTGGCTGTGGCGCTCTAAGAATGGCCGACCGTCCGAACGACCATTCCCTGTAGAGACGAACCTCTTCATAACCATCGGCGAGCAGAGACAGTTCAGGATACTGATCAGGGTCGCGGCGCTGCGATAGTATCGATTCGTCTGGAGCTAACTCAGCCCGTTCAATGTGTCGAGGCTTGTCCGTGCCTCTCACTGAGAGGATTGGCATACCGTATTGGTACTTGTAGTAAAACAATGGTTCCGAGTGGCCTCGAAAAGGTGACTCGTTCTCAATGCGTTCATCGATCAACTCGAACCTCTGATCATTTACACCAAATTCAATGTAGTGTCTCAGTTTCTTCTGTCCGTTGGGATTAGCGAATGCTGCTTCGATGATCGCGTTCTTGTCGGGGGCTCCCTTCCATATCCACTCCGTAACACCACCACCGCCAACACCCCGCATTGGAGCCGCTAGCTTGGACACCGATGAACGCAAGACACCAATAGCCTCGATCAGGTTGGATTTACCTGATCCATTGAGCCCGACAAGTATGTTGAGCCGTTGCAACGGAAGGGACGGTGTGTCCGGACCGAATGACAATAGCCCTGCCAGCCGCAGTTCATGGATCAACATATTTTTTGTTCCTGAAGGATAATTTGATTGTTAGACGACTGCGTCCGAATACTCATGGCCGCTCCTGACGGTTCTTCGCCGCATCGCGAGCTTTCTGCTTGACGGCAATGGTGTAGTGGAGATCGTTCCAGCGTTCGCCGGTGAAGGCGTCGCCGCCGGCGAAGTTGGTGGGATCGTCGCTCTTTTCGTCCCAACTCCAGAACCAGGGGAAATCCTCCGGTGGGCGTTTAGGTTCCTTTCCGCGATCCTTAGTCCACTTGATCTTGGGCGGGAAACGGAGGACGCCAGCTCCTTTGCGACCGCGTGAGAGTTCGGCCAGCATGAAGGGGCGGATGTTCATGCGGACGCCGTCGTTGATGTCAGGCGTCCAACAAATGGGTTGTTCGTGCAGCGGCTTCCAGCGGACAAAGATGTCGTAGGGTGGCTCGCCTTTCAGGATAGCTTGCAGTTGTTCTTGCAGTTCTTTAGCGGCCAGCAGGCGATCGTCTGCACCGGACTCGTTATTCTTCACTGCCGCTTCTTGGCGAGCGATCCAATCGCCAAGGTAGCTGTAGGTCAGGCTTTCAAGCAGCTTCTTACCTTGTGGACCGGCAAGCTTGTGATAGTTCACCAGCGCTGAGAAGCCGTCTTTGCGTCCATCCCAGATGTGCCAAATGAACGGTCGTTGATGAAATAGCTCGCAGTGCTCCTGGAAAAACTTTTCTCGAAGCCATGTTTCAAGATTCTCGCTGTGATTGACCTCAGCAGCATGTAGCAGACGTAGTAAACGATCCGACGCGGGATCTTCGCCACGGACGGATGGAATGCAGGCAATACCGTCATCGTCTACGAACTCGTCGAGTTCGCTACAACGTGCGACAAGGTCTCTCGCTCGCTGACTGAGTCGCATCTCACTGTCGAGTTCCGCGGGCCAGCGATAGCCCAGCAATCGAGCAACGGCGACTTGCAGTGGTGCGGTCGACTCTTCGGGGCGTCCGTGAAAGAGCCATTGCGTCGGATCGTCGCTTTCTGGCTCAGGCAAACCGTTTGGATATTTTTCGGCGGCGACGCTTTGCCAGTGCTTGAGATCAAACGGAACTTTACCAAATGTTGCAGCCGTTACGTTAACTTTTTGGTCAATCTTACGAACTGCTGGTCCAAAATCATCAGATATGCAGTATGTCCACAATGCAACAAGGTCTTGCTCATTTTTCGGACAGATTACGCCAACGTTGTTATCGTACCGGTCCCCTGAATACAGAGTGCATACCATTCGTCCCATGCAATTTACGACTATTCCAGCTTTCCCCCAAACGTTTTGACCGGTACGCCAGCGTTGCGTCGCTGTATTAAGATGCTTAACGCTTTCTGCAAATTTGTAGAGTTCACCAGTCCCCAATTGCCAAAAGACAACTTGAATTCTACCCGCGTGGTGGTCCGTGTCATCCGTTGTGCTTTGAAGGAATTCCCAATCGGGTTCGAGATAGTCCGGCTCCCAAAACAATCGTAAAAAGCGATTGCCGTCTCCAGTTAACATACCCGCCGATGAAGTCGCTAACTGACCTATCAAGTCGACGTCAGTATGTTCTTCGAGCACTATTCGCGCGTCGGGATTGCTGAGCTGCTTTCTCTGAAATATGAGATTGGGATATCCATAGTTAATTCCCCGAAGATCACATGCTTTGTTTGTAGGCTCCTTAGCTGTCGCCACATCAATTCCTGCAATTTGCTGACCGTCTTGGGCTTCATTGGCTGTCAGGCCCAATAACGCGACATTGACAACATGACCACCAATCGTTTCAAACGCTCCTGGTCCCAACCTAGCGACAAAATCCCACTGTCGTCGTTCAAGTAAGGTCTCACGCAATTTCTTGTACGTGGTCAAGAACAACCAGTTCTGTGGCGTGACCAGCGCGGTCGAACCACCACCCTGTGAACAGAACTCCAAACAGCGCAGCACAAACGCGGTCGATAAATCTGCTTTGCCCAATGCGTACTGCGTGTCGAGATACTTCTTGAGATGGTCGTCCTGCTTCCCACGACCAAGGTAAGGAACGTTGGTAATGACGAGTGTGTAGCGACCTGCGAGTAACTCAGTCGCACGTGTCAAACCTTGAGCGGCAGCGGCAAGCTCCTGTTGCTCGTCAGTTGCGTTGCGATCGTCAGCAATAATCGTGGAGAGGGCTACAGAGATCTGCTCCAGTTGCTGGTCGGTCATCAGCCCAGAGCCAAAGAAACGCTGCGGATTGATCAAGCTGCCAAGAGTGTCAGCTTTTGAAAACATGTCGTAGAGTTGCCCCCACTGGAAGCCAAGATCCGAGTTGGGCAAAGCGACGTTCAGTGACTTCATCCACTCATCGCGTGTGTTGCCAAGCGGAATGCCTGAACAGGCGATGTTCCGCATCGGTGGTAGCTCGAAGAACCCGCGGCTAGCGTCTTGCAGCTCACATCGAAGCATTTTCCAAACAGCCATCGCAACATTGAACGCAGCGATCTGTGTACAGCGTGGATCGATCTCGAGGCCAAACAGGTTGTCCCGCAAGACAGCTTCGACAGCATACTCAAGCGACAATCCTTCTTCATGCATTCGCAATCGAACTAGCAGTTCGAATGCAGCTACCAGAAAGTGCCCGCTACCGCAGGACGGATCGAGAACTTTGAGCTCAGCGGCAGACTTTGGCCAACCCGAGAAAGTGCCCCCCATCGGACGCCAAGGGCCTGTGTTCGATTCCTGTGAGCCGGCGGCGCTGGACGCAGGTGTGTCATCGTTATCATCAGCATCCGTAGAACCGGCGGCTAGCGCCTTGCCGCTCACAGCTTCAGCAGGCTCTTTGACAAATCGCATATATTCAAACTCGTAGCCACCAGCTGACTCAAGTGCGACCGCACGACGTAACGTCGCTTCATCCTTGGCTGTTGTGGCCAGCTCTGGATTCTCAGCCAACACCTTTCCCGCGTGCCACGCCCCGAGCGTGTTGTGCAGCAGGAACAGCACCATGTAGTGTTCGGTGAAGAGCTGCGTAACCGCAGGGATCGAACGCCCATCGATTTTATCGCCCGAAGCGTTGACGCGATCTTTCTCTTCGCTCTGCCAAAACTGATAGACCCAGCCTAGCGAATCATCCGCTGTGAATACTTCTGATGGTAACGAGCCCAGTAGGTCATTCAGGTCGCGCTGTGTTTCTTGCGAAAGTCTGACCTCCAATAACGGATCATCCTTGCGGAAGATGGCTGGCAGTGCCGCCGAAGCAAACCGCCCACCGAGTACCCAAGGATCAACCTTAGACTCGTCGGCGATCTCAAAGAGAGCTTCCATCGACACCGACTGACCGTATTCGGGATCGATGAGGAACTCGTTCTCAGCCAAGAACCGCACGAAGATCATGCGATGCCATTGTTCATAGGCACACTCTTGCACTAGTCGATCGATTTGCTGCGCCTCGGACTGGGAATTGCGAACGTCACCGATCTGTTTACCGTGCGCTCGTAAACGAACACGCAGTTTTGCTTGCGCCTCACTTAACGCTCCGCGTTTCCCTTCGTGGACATTCAGCTCCTTTAGACGGTCTGTCACATCAGCGACAACCAAATTGCGAGCCTTGATAATGACTCGCTCAAGATCTTTGCGAAGTTCGGGTTTCAATGCGGGCATAGCTCAGTACTACTTATTGATTGATTCGAGCACGATTCATAATGTCCAGCGACAGCGCCTTGAAATCTTTGTAAGCGTCACGGACGGTTGTAACATGGGCACCGATCGCACCGTCGCCAGGGCGAAGATGAAAGATTGGCTTACCTGCTTCGAGTGACATCGGCATCAGACTGCGGAAATGCTTCACCATGGCAATGCAGTTTTTGTCGGTCTCAACTGGAGAAACACGACGTACCGTTTCCGCGAGAACATACTTGCGGTAAACCTGTGGTATCCTCGCGATCCATTTGTGATATGCCTTGACGGGATATCGCTTGCGTTCACTGTGCTGCATAACGATGTAACCCAAGGGATTCATCTTACCCTCCGGAAGCAGCAAGTCTCTCGCAGGGTTCCTCGCGCGGCGTTCTGTCCATTCGTCACGCCAAGTTTGAAGCTTGGGGCCGAGATTACGAAGTCCTTGGATCGAGTAGAGGTCGGGGCCAAGGGGCATCACAACATGGTCGGCGGCTATCAGTGCGGCGCGATTGATCGCTCCAAGGTTTGGACCGAGATCCATCAAAACTACATGTGCATCATGTCTTTCAGCTCCGTTCTGAAGCACTCGCCAAAAAGCAGAAACAACACGGAACGCGCGCTCGTCACGGTCCATGCATTTGGGCCACATCTGCGACAAGTCATCCTCAAATTCAGATAGGCCCATGTCACCAGGAATTAGCACAAGGTTCTCATTTATTTGCTCAAGTAGAGGGTCACGAATGTCTCCAATACCTCGCTTGATTGGTTCGATCGCACCGTAGATCGTTGGCATGCTCGAATCTTCAGGCCACAATTCCTCCAAACGTTCCTCGCTAAGGAAAGCAGCGGAAAGATTTCCCTGCGGATCAAGGTCTGCAGCAACTACTCGATAGTCCAGGTCAGCGAGCATCGATGAAACGTGATAAACGAGCGACGTTTTCCCAACACCACCTTTATTATTGAAAAATGCGATTACGGGTACGCTCATGATTTCTTCCTCAGAACTACAGCAATGTGGTTGGGGTCAGCGATGATTTCTAAATCTGGATTACCGTTCTCTTTCAATTCACGCCGGGCAGTGGCAATGCCTACACCAAAACGCTGAACAAATCCGAGTGTTTTCATCGCCTCCGCAACTGTCGGGTTTCGATAATCTGTGACACCCGGTCGTCCGAAATTCTCGACAGTTACCGTCCCATACGGTCCGCCAGGATTGTGAATTTCAATTCGGTCTGCGAACCAGTAGATTCGCACAGGCGCATTAGATGACTCGTAGTTGCGATGCATGATCGCATTGCGAGCGAGTTGCTGTAGAGCACCCATTGGGTAGTCGGGCGTGCGAGTCTCAGTAGAATGGGATGTAATGTCTGTTGCGATTCGAATGTTTGCCTTTAGCAATACATCCAGTTCGCTGATGATTCGGGTTAGAGGACCATGGAGATCCTTTTGGTCTGCGATTGGGTCGGACAACTCTGTTCCTTCAATACGAAGAAATTGAATGTAAGCACCAGGCAGATAGTCCGCGGGCGATTTACCAAAAGCCAGTATGCCCGCGACGGTTGGCGTTACGTTATCTTGTCCAAGGAAGCGCATCGTTCTTAGCTGTTGCTCAACTGATCGACCGTTCTGCTCCAAGATTTCGGATGCAATGGCAGACGGAAGATATTCTGCCTTGAATAAGTCTAAATGCAGATCCTGAACGGTTGCGGGTTTGATCGGCTGCATGTCCCACGGCAGGTGTCTTGCGCGACGCCGCTCGTTCAAGCGTTCTTCCTCTTGATCGCTTGCAACCGCGCGCCGTGGGCCAACACGAATGCGGATTCGACCGTCATATCGAACAGGGGGATAATCGGATGGGCTAACCTCGACCACGGCAACCGTGCATCCATTGATCGTACGCTTCTGAACGGTCAGCAATGGTAGAGGCAAAATGTTTCCGTCGGACCTCATGTCAGAGAGAGTGGTTAACATCTTGTCATTGATGTCTTTGCTCGCGCACGTTCCGTCGTCATTAACGCCAACAAAAATGACCCCCGGTTTCCCGTGGCCAGGCATGTCGTTTGCGAACGCACAAATAGCATCACGGATTTTCTTTCCGTCAGCTTCGGTCTTCTTGCGTTCAACACGATCTGACTCAATGTCTTCGAATAGTTCTGCTAATTCTTCATCGGTGAGCATGTTTGATTCCATTCGCGTTACGCGACGATTACGGGGCCAGATTTTAGTTTTTCGACGATGATAGTTTCTTGTTCACTCAGCCATTGCTTCACATCTTCTGGTGTCTTCAGTGTGCCGCTCGTCAGTCGAACTTGCTGCAACTTGGGCTCGAGCAATTTGCCAGCTTGAGCTAAAGCAGCCGAGAATCGACCAGGAATTGCAGCCGATTTATCTCCCCACGATGACAATGGAGTTGAATCCAGAGTTCGCAATAGCTCGTCATCGGTACCCACCTTGATCGTCGCAACGTCAGTGATCCCGTTGGAGCTGAGAACACTCAACTGCTGATCTGCCGTCAGTTTGGTCCAGACGTCTGACTTGGTCAGCAGCGACTTCTGTTCGTCATGCGTATTCTTCAAGGTTGCATGCGCCGTTGTGACGGAGGCTCGCAGCAGCTCTGCACATTTCTTAACGAGTCCCGACACGTGGTCCGAGGTGTCGAGCAATAGACGATTGGTACGAACACCATCGGCTGAAGAGCGGATCTCCTCCGCACCAGGCAGGTCGGCTGCGTGACGAAGCATACGATCTAGGGTTTTCCAATTCGGAAGACGCTTCTCAGAAAGCTCACCAAGCTCTCGCCACTGCTTCGCGAGTGCCTTAAGGTCGGATTCCTGCTCTAGCAATTTGCCCAGCCGTTCGTTCCCTGCATGGTTGCGTAGGTCGATGATGCATTGGGTATCTGGCGATGGCGGAAGCGGTGCTTCTCCGCCCGCGTGAGATGCGAGGCCAAGCGTCGCATCAATGAATTCTCTTGATTTGCTCTCCAAATCATCGCTGCTCTTCGCAGCCACTCCAGCACTTTGGAACAATGCACACAATGCAAGTTTCTCTCTGGCGGAAATGACTCGTGTGACTTGTCGGAACTCGGCTTTCTTGATCTTGGTTTGATCGAGATTGCCGGCCGAAACTGCTTCTCCGGAGTATCGAACGGAGACGTCGCCTGCGTTATGCAGTGCCATAAGTGCGCCATCGACCGCGTCCTGGGGCCAGCCATAGGGTGGCGAACCAAACTTCTTTTGGAGTTCACGCCCTTCGGCACCAGAGCCAATCGCCTTCAGTATCGCTTTGCAGACGGGGTGTGCTTTGGCTTCGTCTGTCCATTTGATCGCTTGAAGCGGCGTGTCATCTTTCGCTTTCGCTCGCGTGATGACCACAGGCCAATTCTTGTAGTCTGCGTCTTTGAAATCAGGGAACATCCGCACGAGCGCCGCGTTTCCTGCGTCGACGATTTTCTGTTCTATCGTGATGCCATTGACTTCAGCTCCGCCACCTTTGAAAACCTTGGCCGAGTCGATAATTTCGGTTAACAGTTCGTTGCGCTGACCCGCCGCATCGGACATGCGAGTCTCCATCGCCTTCTTGGCTTCTTCGCCCTCGGGCGTGCTGGGAACGCCTTTGAACTGAATGGTCCCGGCGGCAGCTTCGTTGCGAATGATCTGCGACTTCAGTCCTTCCGCATTTCCCCGAGGCAGGAAAACGAAGACAATTGCGCTATCGGTTCCGGCAGCCCGCGCGGCTTCGACAACGTTCTTCTCAGAGGTGTTGTATCCGTCACGAATCCAAACAGGGACCGTATCGTCGTCCACTTTGGGGGTGTCTTCACCGAAGAAGATTTCTAATCGCCGCTTTTCTTTGCGGTCTCCTTCATGGACCAACTGGACGTTCTTAAGTTCCTTCTCGGCGGTGGCTCGAATCAAGGCATCCCGCTTGGCATGAAGCTCAGCGTTCTTCTCGTTGAAACGAGAGACACGATTGCGATACTCGCGGTCCCAGTCCGAGTACTCTTTGGTTTGCAGGTTGTATTCCGTTTCGTCTTTGAGCAAGACGCCATCTTCGACCAGTTGCTCGAGCATCAATGGCACTTGTTTGCGCAGGTCCGAACCATCGTTTCGCAGGTCGCTGACCAACAGGTCTGCCAACATTTCGGGTGTTGCACGGATACCGATATCAAAGCCGGCTTCACGCGGGATCTTGCGGACCAAGAAGATCAGGCCACAAATCCGCCGCTTGAGCTTGCCCTCGGGCGTGTTGTCATCCAGCTTGCGGATCGTTTCGTCTAGCTCGCGCAGCAAAACGCCTTGCTGCACCAAGTTGGGTTGTAGCTGCTCGAACATAAAGTCGGCAGGCACAACGGTACCGAGCGGCTCTTCGGCCAACTCCTGCAGTGCATCGTGAATGATGCGCAATTGCGATCGCAGCATTCCGCTGGTGCCGGTCGGATCGACAGCTCGGAACACGTACTCCCAAAAACGACGTCGAGTCGGTAGCAGCGGATAGTCATCGACAATGATGTTGCGATCGTTGCTGGTGCTGGCGATGCGCGTTCCAGAAAGCTGTCGTTCGATTTCGCCAGCGTGTAGGTCCAGGCACTGGCGAATGTCCGTGACATGCTTGGGCTCTTTTTGCAGCAGCACGCGGCGAGTGACTGTTTCAACGTCCGTATCCGAAAGTTCGACAGGGATAGTGAAGCGATCCTTCAGCCACTGGAAGTGTGGAGCTTGGGCGCTAAGAGCGTTCTGGCCAGCACCGATGACAAGAATGCGGCAGTCAAGCTGTTTGCTGAGCGCTTCAGCCACTTCGACGACATCGCGAGCGCGATCCTGCTCCTCACCGATGTAGACCTGCACTTCGTCCAACACGATGATCGTGCACGGCAACTGGCCGCTAACAGAGATGACCTCGCGAATCGTTTCGATGAATTCTTTGGTCGATACGTCGTTCGGCTGAACGAATTCGGCTTTGATGGTTGCTCGAGCCGCCTTGCGGTCACCAAAGCCTGAATCCACTTCGACCAACGCATCATGCAGAATCGGACTGACGTACAGATCGTTCAGCTCGCGAAAGAAGTCCTTGCCTTTGGATTCGACGGCCGCTTTCACTTGGTCGTAGAAGCCATTGTTCTTGAGGTACAGACAGAACTGTGCCTGGGCGAATTTCTCGGGCAGTTCCTTCGATCGAAAGATCATCCCCAGCACGGTCAAGCGAACACTTTCGTTGGCGCCGGACGGCAACGTTCCCGAAACCGCATGCAAGCCACCATGGCGCCGTCCGAGTGTGTCCAGTTCCTTCAAGTTTGCGACCAATGCATCGGGCAGGTCGCGCGGCAACGATCGAGCTCGCGATCCGTCCGGAAACTCGGTGTCCACCCATAGGTGACAGAGCATTTTGAGAAGGTGCGATTTACCACTTCCGAAGAAGCCGCTGACCCAGGCCGCTGGTTGGCTGGTCCCGCCAAAGTGTCGAATATAAGACTCGAGAATCCGAATCGCCCCGTCTTCGTATTGGCCTTCGCAGACAAAGTTGATCAGCTCTTCGCGAAGCGTTTTAAGTTCTAGTTCGGTTTGACCATCGTTAATGCGAGCTTGACCATTGTTCATCAAGGCGGACGACGCTGGGTCTCGCAAGAAAAGTTCTCGGTTTTTCATTACTTATTCTCCAGACCGGTGCGTGATGGGTGTTGCTAAATAATTCCAACCAGATCGTGCACCGAGCAGGCTGTAGGTGCCTTGTTCGAAATGCCCTGGAAAGAAAAAGACGAGGCGTCCACGGATATCGCCGGCCACCCTGTCGACAAGTTCAGATATATGGAGGAAGCCATAAAGCGAGGCGCCACCGATCACAGCCACAATCGACTGCTCGGTTGCTTGCTCGTTGGTTAAGACACCACAGAGGTGCTGAGAGACAAAGTCCATAAAGGCCGTATCAAGCTTCAATTTGAGATCAGATGGATCTTCAAAGTAGATTTCACGATATTCCTCGCCGGCCATCCACTGTGGAAACATGTCAGTAAGGTCAACGAGCTGCCAATCATGACCAGCGTTGCGCGTGCGCACCTCGAAATCGCCGATCTTGGCTCGAATGCGTCGCTCGTCTTCTTGCGGATATACAACGAAGATCGAACGCTGCGCGCCAGCAAGATTTCGCTGCCATGGAGCACTGATATGTTTCTCATAATTGTTAGCCAGGTCGTCTAGCCTACTCATTCATATGTCTCCAGTCGCGCTCGCCGATCAGCGGTGCGAAGCCGATGTCAAATGTGTTGTTGTTTTCTCGCAGCTCAATTAAACCAAGTTTGCGGGCCTCGATTGCTCTCGTCCTAGCCGTGTCTTCGTCCGCATCGATTAGCCGAACGAATTCACTGGATAACAATCGCTTCCCTCGAGCACCAGAAGCGTAAGCCAACAGCAATGCAAAAGTGATAGAAGAGGGTGTTGGATTTACAAGTTGCCTTACCTTCCGAATTCGCCCAACTAAGTGTCCACTTTGAGTAAAACTTGAGCCTGCATTTCGCACAATTTTATCGATAGTCGAGTCAGCCATTGTGCCATCACAGAATTCTTTAACGGCCCGCGTCAGTTGCGTGCGGCTAACTTCTGAGTCCACCGGAGTGCGGAGGACTACTGGAGCCGCGGCGCGGAGCGTGGGATCGCGGCCATAAGCCGACAGGATCGCGACTAAGGGCCGCGAACTTTCGTCAAGACTCCAAAGCTTTCGAAGAGCCCGGAACAGTGGGACCGATTGATCCAGGCTATACAGCTCCCGCAGGAATCGCAGGCTGGCTTTCCGCGTAGCCTGGGTCGGCTTGGTCAGGAGGTTGTCGTCGACAATCGCGTGTTCGTAATCAGCCAACGTATGGACTGTACCTGGTTGATCAAAGTGCGCAAGCAGCCCTCCGAGCTCTTCGCTCATCATAGTCCTACTGGTGTGGGGACCGCTTGCCCCATGGCGTAGTCCAAAAAAATCTGATATTTCATCCATATCCCGCGTCGCTTCTGCTGTGGCCAGTCAAGAAAGCAAAGATGCGCGGCTATTGTAGCGTGTTTCGGAAACCTGCCCAGGATGCCGGCAAACTTGCCGGCAATACCAAAGGCTTTCTTGGTTGGCTTGCGTGAGCTGAATATCCGGGAAGCCAGGAAGACGATTGGAATCGCAGGATTGTCCCTATAAACTTTGTGAGCCGACCCGCCGCACACCTAAGCGCTACAAACGGACGGTCGTCGCGCTCGAGTGCCGCTGGAGAGGTGGGTGGGTACGGTAGAATAGAGCGAGCGGCACGCCTCTGCGGTTCGAAACGCGGCGGCATAACGGTTCGGCCGGCTTTCGTGGAACAAACCTTCGCCACGAAGGTCGCCCAACCGGCCCGTACAAAGGAAGGTGATCCAATGACACGTCCCGCCGACCCCTATGTCGTCCGGCGGCTCGCCGACTGCATTGAGCTTCTGCCCATGCATATCAACAACAAGATGCCCTTTGTTCAAGAGGTCGTTCGGCGGGCACTTGAGCAAATCAGATTTGATCGCGAAGCGTTAGCACGGGGCCATGAAGCGTTAGCACAGGGCGATGGAGTCGAGGGACAACTGCGTAAAGGCAAGAAGTACCGCTATGAACTCGGGGGAGAGCCACTTCAAGCCGAGAAGTACCGTGAACCGGTGACATCCGTCTGGCTATCAGACAGCGACAAGGAGGCTCTCAAAGATGGTTTCGAGGAGGACGAGACGGGAATTTTCGAGTTCTTTGAACGCCACGCTGCTGACATTGGGGAGTGGCTGAAGGAGTTTCGGCATCCACGGGACGCTGAACGTTTCCGGAGTCGTTTCAGCTTTGTTTGCGGTGAGGCATTGCTTTATTCGCAGGGAGTTGAAGTCTCTCCAGGCGTGTACAAGCTCGACCTTGGCCACTGGGAGACTGAAGTCGCGAAACCTTTGTGCGACGATCTTCGGCAATTTGCGGACGAGATGGCAGACGATCCGAGTGCCTATGCGATGCGGTTCGACGGGCAGCATTGGCATATCAACTATGGCAGCGAGAAAGGCTTCGTCAACGCCAGCAAGGGGGCAGAATATGTTGCTCAATTGCTGGGACGCCCCGGCATACCCATACCGTGTCAAGTGCTGCACAATAGCGCCGAGAGGTCACTGACGCGAAATGATCCGACCACTAGCAAAAATGACGCAGTAGAAGAACTCGCCAGGCTTCGCGTTGACTTGGCCGAACTACGTCAGCGGATGGAAAATAAGCCCCACGAGGTTTTGCCCGAGGACCAAAATGACGAGCAGGGAATCCTTGACAGGATAAAGCAGTTGACAGGGCTAGGCGGCAAGCCAAGGCAAAAGGGCGCTGCGGATAATGCACGCACGGCTGTATACAGTGCCATCCAGAGATTCTATGGCGATTGTCGGAAGAAGAAACTCAACGCATTCGTGGATCACCTGGAGTTAAAACTCGAAACAGGTAGCAATCCTGTCTATAGCGGTCCTTTCGAGTGGAAAATCTCACGCTCTAACCCCACGTCACAATGTGACGCTTAATGTCACGCCTTAAAGGGTAAGCAGCATCAATGCAGGCTGCGAAACTCTGTGAGGTGTGAAAATGAGCAAGCGCTCTCAAGACGCCCCTGCACGTATCAAATGGGGTCCCGAAGAACTGGCAGTCCGTTGGGGAATCCCGATATCACGGGTTCTCCATTGGATTGTTACTGGCCAGCTTCGCGCCGTTGACGCATCGGACCGACCCGGTGGCGATCCGGATTACCGCGTCGACATCGTGGACCTTGCGCTGTTTGAGCAGGAGCGAGAAATCCACGCGGGCAATGCAAGGAGGCCACAATGAACCTCCACATCGACCGCTGGCGACGCGAAGAAGGGCTTCCTTTCGTGGATGGCTTGCGCTCCCGCAATTGGCTTCCAGCGGGTAGGGAGGTCACGAGCAAATGAGCAAGTCTTTCTACAGCTTGGCAGAGATCGCGAGCCGTTGGGGCTGCTCGCACTCGACTGTTTTAACGCTGGTTCGCAGCGGCAACCTGCAAGCTGTGGACATAAGCAGCAACCCGGGCGGTCGATCCCGCTTTATCGTGCCAGCCGAGTCGCTGGAGGACTTCGAGTTGCTTCGGACAGTTACTCCACCATCAACACCCGTCAAGCGTCACGTAAAGGTTCGTAAGAGAGATGTAATTGAGTTCATTTAAATAGCCCCTCAAAAAAGACGCGTGCCGCGTGGGAGCATCGTAAAAACTAAAGGAGCAGCGAAAAATGCAGCCTGTCCCATTCCAAGATAGTCGACAACAGCCGAATTCGACCGCGCCACCCCGAAGCATCAATTACGGGCCATCGCCTCGCACTCCGTGCGATTGTGGCAGGCAAGCGACGCACCAGCACGTCGATCCACTGCGAGCGGTAGACAAGCTGTGCTGCGATCACTGTTGCGATCGAAATTGTGACAACTACGCCCGGGCGTACCATCGCAGTCGCGACCAAACGTAGACCGTTGTGCAGGTGCCAGCGTGGCAGCTGCTGTTTTTTGTTTCTCCCTATAGGAGATTTGCTATATGGACGTTTCAAGTTTCATGGGTGGCAGTTATCTGACGCACCTAGATCTACCGCAGCCGTCTCAGGTGTGGACGGTGCGCGATGTTAAGCAGGAGCTTGTCGGCACCGACACCAAGATCGTTGTCTACTTTGCCGAGCATCAAAAAGGACTTGGCTTGAACAAAGTCAACCTGCGTGTGATCGCGGGAGCTTACACAGTACAGTCTGCTACTTGGGTCGGCAGGCAGCTCGATCTGTTCAAGGATCAAACGCAATTCCAAGGCAAGATCGTGCCCTGTGTCCGCTGTCGGATTCCTGCGGCACCGCCACAGCCGATCGCAGCACCGCCAGCGTTTCCGCAGCCCGTTGCGCCTCAGGCTGCCCCTCAGCAGCCCGTTGCGCCGCCCCAGGCGGCCTCGCCCTGGGAGACGCAGCAAAACAGCCCGCCAGAGTTTTAGTCCGACGGGCTGCAGTTTCTTCACCAGCAGCCTGCCGTTCGCGTACCAGCGCGGCAGGCTGCTCTTTCTCTTGCTCAGGACTCATTATACATGGATGCCCAACTCAGTGAAGTCAAACGCAGCTTGCAACTGCTGTTTCGAGATGGCGATACGGTCGAATTACGCTGCGTTGGCGATCGCACCATAGGCGGTTACTACCGCGATATCGCAATGCTGGCGCAGGATGCCGCCACTCTCAATAGCGAAAGTTTCAACCCGCCACAGAATGTCTACGTATGTCTGAATCCTGTCAATCCTCATTTGTACGCCAGAAAAGCCGACAGCTTTTGTTACAGCAAGAAAGGAACGGGCGTCAAGGATCAAGACGTTGCCTGTAGACGCTGGCTGTTGATCGACGTTGATCCTGTGCGCCCCAGTGGCGTTAGCGCGACTGCCACGCAAAAACAGGCGGCCATCGAACTGGCCAAGCAAGTCTACGCTTGGCTGCAGGATCAGCTGGACGGCGCTTGCCTTGTCTGCGCCGATTCTGGCAACGGGGCGCACATCCTTATTAGGTTGCCCGATCTTCCAAACAGCGCGGATGTTGCCTGGTATTGCGATCACCTGTTGCAGCTGCTGTCTGATCGATCCAGCAACGATCAAGCCAAGATCGACACCACCACCAGCAACGCGGCGAGGATCTGCGGGCTGTATGGCTGCGTGAAGCGCAAAGGTTCAGATGTACCCGGGCAGCCTCACCGCTTGTCTCGACTGCTGCACGTTCCAGATCCGCTGCAGCCAGTGGACTGGGCGCGACTGACGGCGCTGGTCGATCCTTATCCTGGCGATCAGCCGCCTGCCTCGCAGCCCAGCGGCACTGGCGAGGGCTGGCAGATCGAACGACTGCTGCAAGATCGGCAGATCGAGTACACCGCCAGCGAGGATACCAGCAATAGCGGCGAGCGATGGCGGAAGTATGAAATGCCCTGCCCATTCAGTACGGAGCACAGCGACGGTTTTGCGATGTTCCAGTGGCAGAGCGGAGCAATCGCGGCCAAGTGCTAGCACCAAAGCTGCAGCGGCAACGACTGGCAGACGCTGAAGCAGTTATGGGGCTTGCCAGCCAGCGAGGGCATTACCGCTGCTGACATCATTCTTCCTGCGCAGCAGCAGATTCTACTGCCGCGACCTGAGCTGCTGATTGTCCGATCGCATGACGTACAGACCGAGCAGGTTGGCTGGTTGTGGCAGGAGCGTTTCGTCGTCGGAGGTATCAACCTTTGCTGCGGGCGCGGCGGTATCGGCAAGACATTCTTTCTGTGCGATTTGGTTGCGAGGATCACCAACGATTCACTGACAGCACCCAATGGTCAGCCGCTGCGTCACGGGCGCGTTCTTTACAGCACTGGCGAAGATCACATCGGCAAGATTATCGAACCACGGATGCAGGCGCACGGAGTAGATCGCGAACGCCTAGAGTACATCAAAGGGCTGCCCAGCGGCGACTATTGTCAGCTGCTTGACGTGCTGCAGCACGCTGATGTGCTACGGGATGCCATCAGCAAACGCCCCGATACCGTCGCGATCGTACTTGATCCGATCAGTTCGTTTCAGGGCGGTGCCGACTCCAACAAGGTATCGGCGGTGCGCCAGTTTACTGCTGTGCTGACACAGATCAGTGAAGAGTTCGACATCGCGATTATTGCGATCCACCACTTCTCAAAAGCCAAGCGTGACGCCGCTGGCGACGCGATCAGTGGCTCGCACGCATACCGCGACGCCGCCCGCGCGATATGGTTGTTCGCTCTCGACGCGGAAGATCGCGACCGCCGACTAATGGTGTGCGACAAGAACAATTGGGCGGAGCACCATCCAGACGGGCTTGCGTATCGCATTGTCAACGGACGTATTGAATATGAGCTAGATCCAGTTCTCATGACCAGCGACGAGCTATTGTCGCAACCTGCATGTCGCCCAGTCGATATTGCCGTCAGTTGGCTGATTGCTCGCCTAACCGCTGGCAGGCAACCTGCGATCGACATACAGGCGGCAGCGGCGTTGGAGAATATCAGCGACCGTACCCTGACGCGAGCCAAGAAGAAAGCGGAAGTACAGTCGCTACGTGAGGGCGATTGTTGGTACTGGCATCTACCCGACGACACCACCATCAAGAATGCCACTTAAACCAAGGGTGCCACAGCGCCTAGTTGGCAACCTTACCGCTAGGCTGCCAACCGCCCTGACATCCAAAAGTGGCACCCTTACCGATAAATAACGACTTACGTCAATACAGTGGCACTCTTGATTCAGCAAATGGCTAACAACCAAGGACGCAAGATTGCCACTTTCGGATACCAGAAACATGGCGCCCTTCAGGTAAGGATGCCAACTACCCAACGTGGCACCCTTACAATCCACAGGCGTTAATCGATGAGCACGGAAACCGCAGAAGATCGGCAGCAATGGTACGCAGGCTGTCGCGAGGCGATCGAGCAGGATCTGCGGGGCGACTACGCATCAGCCGAACGCATCGCGATCCAGGCAGAGCAGGAGCTACTGCCCAGCAATTTCGATCCTCGCGACTTCTGCACCGAGTTTCCAGTACAGATCACCCTGGGCGACAGGCAGTACGGATTCAGGAACTGGCGAGGCGAACAGCTACCTGATCGGCTGCTGGCGTACGACACCGAAACAGCCGCGATCAAGTCTGGCGAGATACCGCAGTTGGCGCTGGCAACGGTTCACGGCGACCAGGGCAGCTGCTATTTCATCCATGCCAGCGATCTGCCGCGATTCGTCACACAGCACGCCCAGGCGTACTGGTGCGCTCACAATGCGGTGTTCGACTTCTGGGTAACAACACAGGCACTGCAGGCTGATCCACAGGCGTGCGCGATCTGGTGGGATATTGCTGGCAGTGGCAGGCTGGTCTGCACCATGCTGCTGGATCAGTTGATCCGCCTGGGACGCATCGATGCCGAGCCGATCAACCGCGATCTGGGCGCTGTTGCCAGCGATTACTGTCCAGGCGTGCAGCTCAATAAATCCGATCCGTACCGCCTGCGATACGGCGAGATGGTCGGGCTGCCGGTTTCTGCGTGGGCTGAAACTGAGTTTGGATTCTGGCAGTACGCGGCTTGCGATCCGATCGCCACATTGCTGGTCGCACAGCGGCAGTTCGCGATCGCCAGCGAGTTGATCGAACCGCACCGCGATCAGTTGCTGCCCGAGGCACTACGGCGCTTCGGTCCGCTCACCTGTTCGCTGCAGGTGCAGGGCGCGATCGCCTTGGATTACATCAGCCGCTCTGGCGTCGAGATCGATTTGCCGCATGCCGTCAGCCTGCACCATGACACCGCCGATCTGGTACGGCAGCACGCAGCGGAGTTGGAGCAGCTGGCAGCGGATGCCGACGTTCACACAGGCAGTGGCAGGCTTTTTACCGATGGCGTGGCGGTTTTCAAGCGAAACAAAGCACGCGAGATTCAGCGCACCCAGGCAGGCGTACCGCAGCGAGATGCCAAGGCAATCAAGCAACTGTTACAGCAGATCGCCCAAACTTCCGCTGCACCGATGCGCCCGCCACGAAACACAGACGGGCTAGTTACGGACGCAGTGAAGTATTGGAAGCAGCACGCGGATCTACATCCGTTCGTCGACGCCTACGTGCGATTCAGCGAGAGCGCGAAGCTGATGCAGTTCTTTGCCAAGCTGGATCAGCAGCGGATCTTCCCACGATACCGCCCGTTGGTGCGAACGGGCAGGACGAGTTGCAGCGATCCCAACTCACAACAACTGCCTCGCGATGGGCGATTCCGCGAGATGATTATCGCACCGCCTGGGCAGTGGTTGTTGCAGATCGACTATTCAGTGTTGGAGCTGCGGACGCTGGCGCAGATTTGTCTTCGGCGATTCGGGCGATCAGTGCTCGCTGATCTGTTCCGCGACGGCATCGATCCACACAAGTACACAGCGTCGCTGTTACTTGGCATCCCTCTAGAGCACTTCGAGCAGCTGCCCAAAGCTGATCAGAAACAACACCGCCAGCGAGCCAAGGCGATCAACTTCGGCGTTCCAGGTGGGCTAGGTGCAGCCTCGCTGGTGAGTTACGCGAAGCAAGCCTATGGCGTCGTGATGACGATTGAACAAGCACGCAGATTTCGACAGCGACTAATCACGCAAATCTATCCCGAGTTGCAGACATACCTTGCCGACAACCAGCAGCAGGATCTGGCCGACAACCTCCAATGCAGTTTGTTGGCAGTGCGATCTGTGTTCAGCACACGCGATCAGATCCAGACCGCTGGCAGGATTATCAGCGGCTGCACGTCGACGCCTGCTGGCAATGAATACCAGGCGGAGTTGATCCAGTACGTCTGGAGATGCCTACAGCAATTGAATTGCAACCCTGAGTTGATGCTAAACTCGGAGCAGCCCAGCAGCGAGCTGATGCGCCGCTGCTTTTATGGATCTGCCGTTACATTATCAGGCCGTTTGCGAGGGCACGTCGGATTCGCCCAGCGCACAAACAGTCCGTTTCAGGGCTTGGCTGCCGATGGCAACAAGTTGGCGTTATTCCGCCTGCTGCGAGCGGGCTACCAGTGCTGCGGTTTCATTCACGATGAAGTGCTGATCCTGATACCTGATGGCAGTGACTACGACGCAGCGGTTAAGAAGGTGCAGCAGATCCTCGCTGATGCGATGCAAGAGCTGACGCCAGACATTCCGATCTGCACCGAGTACCTACTTGCCGACCGGTGGTACAAAGACGCGCCCGACCAAGCCATAGATGAGCATGGGCAACTGCTGCCCTTTCGCAAACCAAGTACGCCTAGATGACGGTATTACATCCGATCGACGATTGCGATAGGTGATCGCCGCTCGCCTAACTTAGGCAACAAATGACCGAGAGCCCCGCAAAACGCGATCCTCCGAGACGATCAGCCAGCGGGAGGTATCAGCAGTCAACCTGACCGGAGAACGCAATCGGTCGTTGCCTTAGCCGTAACAGATTCGGAGACCCCAACGATGTCACAATTCGATCCCATGCCTTGCTTGAATTGTGGTTGCCAGCATACGCGAGGACGTGAGTATTGCCCGACAACATGCGACGCGATGCAAAGTTTTGCTCGGTGGCGTGTCGCGTTGCTGCGATGAGAGAACTCAAGCGATCAACGCGAGTCTGATGGTTGGCTCGCAGCTATTCCTGTGGTGTTTCGGCGCACTGGCAGGGTGGGGGATAACTGCGCTCACCGCTCCGCGTTCGATTGTTCTCCCTCTCCCACACGCACGCGCGCGAGAAAGTCGCGATTGATGGAGTTCAATGACTCGAAAGCTAGATGTCCAGGATCTTGCCGTTGTGTTCAGCGTCGCGGGGGTAGTCTACCCCTTTGGCGCATTATCGACCCGATTCCTGCGATTGTTGCGAATGCCCTAACAGCGGTTTCGTCTAAGAAAAACAAGGACAGGTTGAGTAACTGAGAAAGCTCTATCCCTGTTATGATTCCGCTGCTCTAACCGACTGAGCTACTCCGCCAGGAGTACTGCAATTGGCACTTTTTTAACGCAAAACGAGCCCGGCGTCGAGTGGCATCCGTGGTCAAATAGCCATTTTTGTACCTCCGCAATCCGAGCTCCCAATTTGCTACTTGAACTGGCTACTTCAGACGAGCGATGGAACTCGCGGGGAGTGATCGGCTATAATTGCGAACTTCAGTTCATGAAATCAACGGCTGAGCGATGGGTTGATGCGAATCAGTCTTTTTTCAGCGTGCGCCCTACGAGTATCCACTATGCACTTACGTGTGGTCGATGGTTGCCAGACCAACGTTCATCACCAAGCGAATCTCATTTCCTATGTCGTCGATGAGCACCTGGCCTTCGATGTAGGGGCGATTGGGCTCATGCCCCTGGCAGAGCAGAAAAAGCTTGACACGATTTTTCTGTCTCACTCCCACGCCGATCATATTGCGACCCTGCCACTGCTGATCGACAACGTCTATGCGCCCGGGCCAGATTGCATCACGTTGTACGCCAACCAGTCGACCATCGATGCCCTCAGAGAGCATGTGTTCAATGATCGGATTTGGCCAAACGTGTTTCAACTGGCAACTCCCGATTCACCTTTCGTCAAATTTAAACCGTTAGGGCACGGAGACTCGATCTTGATTGCGGGAAAACGCGTGACGGCGTTCGATGTGAATCACACCATTCCGACCCTGGGCTTCGTAGTCCAGGATCATCAGGGAGGGGTGGCAGTGGTGGCAGACACGGCACCCTGCGATGCAATTTGGGAGTTTCTTTCGACCATCGAGAATCTAAAGGCTGTGTTCCTGGAAATTAGCTTCCCCAACTCAATGCAGTGGCTGGCTGATGTGGCCAAACATTTAACCCCACGCGACTTTGTACGGGAAACTGAGAAATTAAAACGGCCCATGGCTTGGTACATCACCCATTTGAAACTTGAGCACGCTGAGGCAATCGCGGCAGAAGTCGCGGAATTGGGACTCAAAAACTTTCAATTCGCCATGGGAGGCGAGTGCTATCAGTTCTAAGGCGATCGGCAGAAAAGGATTTACCCGCCGTAGCCGAAGTCGCAAGACTTTGGTCGGGCTGGGCCAAAGTCTTGCGACTTCGGCTACGCCAACAAGAGCTGCTCTCCGCCTAAGTAACAGGTAAAACTCGAGCGATGTGCCCACGACATTGCAGTTCGGTGCCGGGAGTAAAATTGCCGCGCCGCAACATCGCTAAAGCCCGCCATGTCGAAGCTCCAGGTTGTTGAGCCAGCGAGGTGAGATGTCCTACCTCCTTATCCCCCAAGGTAAGCTGGTCGCCAGTTTGAAATGCGAATTGCGAATCGTTACCCGCTATCTCCACTAGACAAAGCTTCTTCTGCAATTGCCCTCGGGCATCCAAGCGGGCAATGGTCTCTTGCCCCAGATAACATCCCTTAGTGAAACTGATCGCATGTTGGTCGCGATCGAGTTCCTGGGGAATGGTCTTTTCCCCGATATCCGCCGGACTGAGTGGCCAAAAACTGGAGATTCTCAGCCACTCAAAGAATTCGTCAGAACAAAGCGATACACCACTTTCTACATATTTCTGTTCCGCTTGGGCACCGTGTTCTCGGCGACAACCAAGCAACCGCGAAGCCGATCCCAGGATAGGCACGCGACAGCTAAATCGAATAATCTCGGATGCATCGAACTCAACATTTTCACTGACAGTGGACGTGTCAGAGCCAACTAGGTTGGCAGTTTGCTCGTCGTGTTTGCCGACACCGTCACCGTTGCCGATGACCAACAAGCAATGCGCGGCAGAATGATCAGTGACAATGGCCTCTTCGCGAATTATGTAGCGATCGATATGGTTGAAAATTTTGCTTGGGTTTTCGTGGGAGCCAATCAGCCATACACGATCCGCGTTTTTGAGTACCGCAGCGTGGGCTACGACCCAACCTCTCGCGTCGGTGATGAACGTCTCCTGATGAGCATCTAGGGGAAGTTTCTTTAGATCGTTGGTGGATAGATTGTTGATGACTTGCGTCGCGTCGCGTCCGGCGACTTCTATCACAAACGGATTGGGCAAGTGGGCGATGAATTTGGGACCGATGAATTTTGGAAGTGGGAGAGCGATGGGTTGTTTCTCCAGCAAGTGGACACGCGGGGACGCAAGAGGCCGATGGGGATGACAAACCTCAGTTCGAAAACTAGTCGAAGTTCAATCTTTTAGCAAGCCACTGTCGAAAATCCAGTATGATGGGGCGAGGCTCAATTCTTTAGGTAATCGGCTCCGCAAAACAAAGGCTAGGTCACTTGGAACGTGTGAAATTTGGAAGGACGGGTCTTTCTGTCTCTCCGGTCGCTTTCGGAACTTGGCAACTGAGTCCCCGTTTTTGGGGAGAACTCTCGAAGACCGAAGCCTGCTTGGCGATGAAAAAAGCTTTTGAGCTGGGTATCAACTTCTTTGATACGGCCGATGCTTATGGTGACGGCCATGCCGAGTCGGTACTTGGAGAAGTCCTGTGTGACCTGCCGCGTGATGAAGTGGTGGTGGCCACGAAGTGGTTCAACCATTTTAAACCCGATGGGACACGTTTCCCAGATTTGTCTCCGAGTCACCTAGTTGAGCGTTGCGATGCATCACTGCGGCGACTGAGGATCGAGACCATTGACGTTTGTCTGCTCCATTTTTTTGATCAACTGACACCGTTGGCGGATGTTGCCGGAACGCTCAGAGAACTGCAAGATCAAGGTAAGATTCGCTACTATGGAGTTAGCAACCATGGGGCAGAACAGTTGCGAGCCCAGCGCCAGTTTGGCGAATATGATATCGCGCAGCCCGCGTATAGCCTGTTGGATTTGGCAATCGAAAACGACTTGCTCCCTTATTGCCAAGCGGAAGATATTGGCGTCATGATCTATTCGCCCATGCACAAGGGACTGCTTTCCGGTAAGTATAGCGGCCAGGAGACGTTCGACGATTTCCGTGCAAGCCATCCCGATTTCCAGGGAGAACGCTTTGGCCAGGTTTGCACAGCGGTGCGAAGTCTACAACCCATGGCTGAACGTTATGGGCTGAGCGTCTACCAACTGATACTTGCTGCGACCTTGATGCATCCCGCCATCCATGTCGCCATCTGTGGGATCAAGTCCGCGGTACAAGTCGGCGAGGCGGCTGGAGCCATCGGAAAACGCATCGAGCGCGAAGACTATTTTGCCATTCGCACCGCGCTCTCCCTGGGACAAGGTGCAAAAATTATCGACGCCAAGGGTACTCGGAAATAGACCAGTCTATCGCAACAACGTCATCTGAACACTTCTAGGGAATCTGACATGCAACAGTTGACGAATGATATTCGTGGAGCAGCGTGTTTTGCACAAAAAGTTCTTGGCTTGCGATCGGGCTCACTCTCGCGTGCATTTTCGATAATCCTGGAATTGCCGCTGGTCAAGTCGCACTAGAAAACGATCAATACGATCCGACTTGCGGAATAAGCATCACCCAATCGACATCCGTTATTACAGTCTCGTGGCCCGTTGACGCTGTTCGACAAGCCCGCATGGAGTTCGATCTCAATTCTGATGAGCCTTTGGTCAACGCGATTTCCATTGCCAGTTCGCAGGACGGTCCGACCCAGTTGGTCGCGTGCGGAGATCATCAGTGGCGATGGTGTGACAGTTCAGCATCAATCGGATTGCCTAATTTTCCTGTCGTAAAATCTTCCTGTCGGTCCCGTGTTTAAGCGCAGATTTCCAGCAGCATCTGCGTTACGTCTGCGGCGGTGACATGCAAGTCGGTGGCGCGATGTGGCGCGATGAAGATGCGGACGCGTTTGACAAAACTATCGAACTGCTCAGTCGCTAGTGCGCGGACTACCGGTGAAACTTCCGCTAAGCTTACAAATGCGCTGGTGCTATTGTGACTGGCCGACTGGCGCACGTCGACGTTGAATTGCACTTCCAGCTTGACGGGTGGAGCGTCGATGATGATATCCAAGGGATGCAGCGGCGTGGGTAAACCGCGACTGAGTCGCTCGGCCAACAGACCGCTCAGTCGCACTAGTTCAGCGTATGGGCGACGGGCGATGGCGGCGAAAACTTCGGGGCTATCTGACAAGGTAAACTGGGCCAAGCGTTTATAAAGTTCGCGCTGGCGGCCCCACAGTGCCAGCGCTAGGCGACGCGTGTCGGGCTGTGCCACGGACAACTCAAGCACGCGATCGGAAAAATCATGTTCAGTCTGCATCAACCACTCGCTGGTCGGAAAGCTGTCGCGCAACGCGTACACCAAGCGCTGCAACATAGCGGTAGCGCTTCGCACGGCATGGTGCCAATAGACTTCGCTGAACATGACGTATCGCGCAAAGACCATCATCTCGGCGGCTGTCTTCCCCTTTTCTGTAATTGCGATCGATTGACGGTCTACTCCGATGCACAGACTGGAAATCAATCGTCCCACGTCGAAATTGCGACCATAGGGGACGCCCGCATGGTGGCTGTCACGCTGCAAATAATCCATCTTGTCAATGTCGACGGGCCCACTCAGCAAATTGCGCAGAACGGTCGGCTGAGAATCAGCACCGCGCGTAGAAGAAATGAGGCTGGCTACCGATTCGGGAGAAACCTGCCACTGTGTTTCAATAATCTGCGATAGGGGCAAGTCACAGATGAGTGAGCGTGCGATGCTCTCATGAGTTGGAAATTCAGGCAATCGCAAATCTTCGATGGCGTGACAGTAGGGCCAGTGCCCAATGTCGTGCAGAAGCGCAGACAATAGAAAGGTTTTTAGATCATCGTCGGTGATTTGTTCAGCAAAGCTAGCGTCACTGCTGATGAGATGTTGGAGTGTCAGGCAGGCTAAGCGATAGACCCCCAAACTATGTTCGAAACGACTGTGAACTGCGCCAGGATAGACGTAGCTGACCAATCCCAATTGCGAGATAGAACGCAAGCGCTGCATCGGCTGAGTATCGAGCACCGCCAACATGCGGGGCGTTACCGGCACATCGACCTCGGCTGGGATACGAATCAGTTTCTGTCCAGCGGCATTGAGTTCTGGGAGCGAAAATAGCAAATTAAGGTCGCTCCCTACTTGGACTGCGCCACTATGCGCTGGAATCCGGGCTTTAGCTGCCTTTGAGGAATTTGAAATGCAAATGCGCCTAAAGGCTGTACTCCAACGAGGAGGCGACTAATTCTAACGCTCAAAGTGGCGCTGTCCCACTACGACCTCGAGAATTTTCCGACCAAATATTGCGCGGTAAAAAGATGAAGTACCTGCGTGTCAAACTTCCCGACGTGCAGCCCCGTTTATGATCTCATGCACAATTTGACCGTGGACATCGGTCAGTCGGAAATTGCGGCCAGCATGTTCGAAGGTTAGCCGCTTGTGGTCCAAACCGAGTTGATAGAGCAAGGTGGCGTGCAGATCGTGCATGTGCACTCGTCCTTCAATACCGCGAAAGCCAAATTCATCGGTGGCCCCGTGCGTGAAGCCTCGTTTGAAACCTCCACCGGCCAACCAGACAGTGAAACCACTTGGATTGTGATCGCGACCGGTACCGTTCTCTTGGGCATAGGGGGTACGTCCGAATTCGCTCCCCCACCACACGATTGTGTCTTCCAGCAAACCGCGTTCCTTGAGATCTTGTAGCAGTGCGGCCACGGGCTTGTCGACCGCGGCGGCGTGCTCAGCGTGCTTTGGCAAGTTGGAGTGTTGATCCCAGGCTGGATTGGCAGAGTTGTCACCGTAGTTGACTTGTATGAATCGCACCCCTGCCTCGCACATGCGTCGTGCCATTAAGCAGCGTTCGCCGTAAGCCCGCGTATGGGGCTGGTCAATGCCGTATCGTGCCTGAGTTTCCGCCGACTCATTGGCTAGGTTCAATACGTCGGGGGCGACCTGCTGCATCCGCCACGCCAACTGATGCGACTCCAGCGCCGCCTCCAATTCTTGGTCGTGCCCCTGCGCTTGCAACGTGCGACGGGACAACTGGGCGCTGTTGAGCCTCTGCAATAGATCGAACTGCTCACGTTGGGTGGCGGCAGGGAGATCGTCGCGCGTAAGACTATCGATGGTGAGTGGTCCATCGTCGGCGGAACCGATTTTGGTCCCTTGGAATTTGGGGGGGAGAAATGCGGCACCGTAGTTGCGCGGACCACCATTGCCTACCGATGGGGCGATCGCCACGAAGCCGGGTAGATTTTGATTTTCGGCACCTAAGCCATATAGGACCCATGCGCCGACGGAGGGACGAATGAAGTTGGTTGATCCACAGTGCAGGAACAGTGTGGCGGGCCCGTGGGCCACCCCTTCGGTATGCATCCCATGCAGCATGCACATTTCATCGATATGCTCAGCGGTGTGCGGGAACAGCTCCGATGCCCAGCGTCCCGTCTCACCGTAGCGTTTGAATTTCCAGGGGGACTTCATCAAATGATGATCGGTCCGTTTGCCGATCTTGGCAAGTTGTCGAGCGTCATCGAAGGTTAAGACTTCACCGTGCCGCTCAGCGAGCAGAGGTTTATAGTCAAACGAATCGACTTGGCTCACTCCCCCTTGCATGAATAAAAAGATGATCCGCTTAGCAGCCGGAGCATGATGCAGAATGCTCTCTGGCGTCAAGCCGGAGGGGAGACCAGTGTCGCTCCAGGCGGGTTGTCCCCCTGCGAGCATGGCGGTTGCAGCCAACGAGCCAAATCCACAGGCGGCGCGCTCGAGCGCCGCGCGACGACTGAGTCTGTGTTCTAACATGGCACCGTAACCCTAATCGAGATAACGAAAATCGAGTGACGCAAACAACGAATGGACCAGCAACTGAAGGCGCTCAGGTGACGGATCCCCTTGGCTCTCTGAATCCGATCCATGCAAGTAATCAATACAACTGTTCAGTTCTATAACCGTCGGCTCGCGCCCTACGCACTCTACATAAAGACCGCAGACCAGCGCTCGAGAATCATTGGTACCGTAAGTCTGACGCAAGCGCTCAGCCGCAGCCTTCGCCCGTTGGGCAACCCATGGATGATTCAGTAGTACTAGCGCTTGCGTAGCCACCGTGCTGCGTGGTCGCTGGCCAGTGGAGATGCTGGTATCGGCAAAGTCAAATGCCTCAAACAACTCGGGGAGCGAATTGCGAAAGACGGGATGGTAAATACTGCGCCGGGTCGAACTATGTTGGAAATTGTAGTCGGCCTTGGTGCTCTCTGGGATCAACGAACCCCCCACGGTCATATCCAGTTCACCGCTGATACGCAACATTGAATCGCGAAGGGCTTCCGCTGATAGCCGACGCGATTGTCCGCGCCAATACAGTGTGTTGCTGGGGTCGATTTCTAACTGACGCTCGTCTGCCTCGACGGCTTGACGACGATAGGCATCCGTCATGAGAATCGTCCGCACCAAGTGCTTAGTCGACCATCCGGAACGGACCAGTTCACCGGCCAACCAATCGAGCAATTCTGGATGGGTCGGAGCGACACCAGTCGTTCCAAAATTATTGACGCTGGGGACCAAGCCTTGCCCCATCAACCAACTCCACACGCGATTGGCATAGACGCGAGGCGTTAATGGATTGCTGGAAGAGCTCAACCACTGAGCCAATTCCACACGGCCACTTGTGCCAGCAGCAATGGCGGGGGTGTCGTCGCGTTTGAGTGCAGTGAGAAATCCGCGAGGGACGGTTTGCCCCAAGTTATGTACGTCTCCACGGATGTGAATCGGGATGTCCGATGGCGTATTTTCCTCGACTAATGTTAAGTATTTGGGACGCTTAGCAAGTTGCTTTTCGAGCTCAGTTCGGCGTTTCTCGAGTCCCTTGAGCTGTTCTTCTAGTTGAATGATTTGCTCAGGGGACAAAGACAATTTCGCGGAAGTGGGCTCAGTGCTGGCTGAAATTCGTTCCCCGGGAGCAGCATCACCGGTCGCGGTCAGTGAAGTTGTTGTTGTGGTCGGCGAAGTTGTTGTGGTCGAAGTTGATGTGGCCAGCAAGGGAGTTGACTCGGGGACCAACAGGAACTGAACTGCGTCGACCACGACGTGACCATCCGAGTTGGCGTTGCTTACCAGCACAAACGCTTGGCCATCCTTTTCAAAACGATATTTGCCAAGCGAAACAAAATGTCCATCCTCGGCGGGCTCTCGAGTTTGATCAACCAGGATGGTCGCTTCGCCATCGGCGCTAAAGAGACGCACCATAGCATTGGTGGCTCGATTGGTCCCCATGGTATAAGCCAAGCGGACTTCGTACTGGCCGGGTGGCAAATTGTTCGGTTCAAAAGTGGCTGTCTTTGCCCCTTTCCCGTCATCGGCGTCATGCGAGTAACCAGCTCCAACATAGGGGCCCACCGTCGAAGAGAGTGTCCAGCTTCCCACCAGCTTGGCTGCCGAATCGTCGACGACGATGCCTGGCAGCTCCGAAACAGAGATCGACTTTTGACTGACGACCGTTTTGCGGTTGGTCTGCTTGTTAAGCTGGGCGATTTGCTTTTTGAGTTGCGTCAAATCATCGGTGAGTTGAGCATAGACCTTTTCTTCTGCTGCTGGCAGGGGCAGGGGTCGTTCAACCCACTTGGAGACATTCTCGTGCTCGAGTGCCACGGCCGAGCGCATAATACCGGCCAAGGCGTAGTAGTCGCGCGTGGGAATTGGATCGAATTTGTGGTCATGACACCGAGCGCAGCCGATGGTTTGAGCGAGAAAGGCGCGACCCATCACTTCCAACTGTTCGTCGATATAATCCATTTCCAGTTGGGTTTTATCTTGTTGTTCCAGATTGGTATTGCCCATTACCAGAAAACCGGTGGCCACTAATTGCTGATGTCGTTGCGACAAGTTTTCATACGACAACAGATCGCCAGCCACTTGTTCGCGAATCATTTGATCGAACGGTCGATCGTTGGTGAAGGCCTGAACTAAATAATCGCGATAGCGCCACGCTTCTGGCAACACGAACCCGCGCAAAGTGACGGAGTCAGCATAGCGGGCCACGTCCATCCATTTCCGCGCAAAATGCTCGCCAAAGTAGGTCGTACGCAATAGGCCGTCGACCAATTGTTCGTACCCAAGTTCACCACTATTCAGCAGTTCGATCGCATGATTCAGCTCCTGGGGCGTCGGCGGCAAGCCGATCAAGTCATGGTACAGCCTCCGCGCGAGTACACTTGAATCCGCCGCAGGAGCCGAACTCAGTCCTCGTTCAGACAGTTTTTGATTAATGAAGGCGTCCACGGGAGTTGTGTCGGCGACGTGGACCGCACTATTCGCAGGCGCGGGACTTTCGAATGTGGGGATCTCAACCGTTTGCAAATCGCGGTAGGCCCAATGCTCCTGAGCTTGATCGACCAACATGCCAACTCGTTTTGGAGAAAGTGGACGGGCCGACTGGCGTGGATCCATCGCCCCGCTGCTGATCCACTGAGTAAAATCGTTCAAGATAGCTGCGGGGAGTTTGCCATCGGGAGGCATTTGCAGCTTGGGTTCGTCATAGCTAATCGCCGTCAACAATCGACTGGCCGCCGCGTCTCCTGGAACGATTGACGCGCCTGAATCTCCTCCCGCTTGCCACCCCTCACGTGAATCGAGCAACAGCCCCCCGCTGGCTTCGGTTTCAGCGCTATGGCATTCGACACAGTGTTCGATCAGCACGGGACGAATTCTTGATTCAAAGAAATCGAGCGGCTCGTCGGCCAGCAATGGACGCGAGAGTAGTGCGAACAAAGTCTGCGATAGAAACGCCATTGCCACAATCGGCCGTACTTTAATGCGATTCATCCATTGATTCCTGACGAAGTTCATCATGGTTCAACCAACCGCGATTGGGAAGTGGCGAATGAATTGCTGTACCCCTGTGGGGTCTCAGCAGGAACCGTCGAAGGCACGGGACTTCTTTAGGTGGGATGGAGAGAGGTAAGCAGTATAACCCTTTATTGTACCATGCTGCTATTCCGCCGTGTAGTCGATTTAAGGGGTGGAAACCGACAAAGAGCCTAGAAATGCAATCCTCTGAGTCGTCAAGGTCGCGCGCCGTACGTCAGGTTTTCCTACCTGACTTTCGCCAGTACTTTGTCCACCTTAAAGTTGGGGGTTGGGATATGTAGAGCGATTGTCTCAATCGCTTGAAAAACGATTGGGACAATCGTTCTACTCTCAGCGCTGCCAACCCCACTTTTTAATCTGGGCTGGTCCAAAGTCTTGCGACTTCGGCTACGACGGGTAAGTCCTTTTCTGCCGATCGACAGCAAAACTATTCTTCGACTATTGAGAACTCAACGCCCATTTCGTCGCTAGACTCACCAGCCAGTCGCAGTCGGGCGTCCCCGACGTTGGCCGTTTCGACGCAACACATCCGCAAATACTCTTGATCGCCGAAATCGGGCATCCTTTGGGACTTGTCGACCCATGGATTCCAAACCACCGTAGAATGCGAATTTTTGGGCTTGATCACGATGCGACGGTGGTGACCAGGATCGCGCACGATCACTTCGGGAACGGGACCATGGTAGACGCGATCGGTCTCTTGAGTAAATCGAATGGCGGAGCCACTCGGTTCAACTTGCTGCTGGACGAGCTTGTCCAAGTAGGGTTGGTGCTCGAGTCCATTAACGCTAGCCGTGTGCACATCCGCCAGTTCCAGGTAGGAATGCAAGGCTACTTCGCACTCGCGCTCTGAACTGGCAAGATTCTCAATCGCCAACGTCAATTTGAGGCTTGATCCAAACTGAATGGCATAGGTCAACCGCCATTGGTCGACGATGAGTCCCAGAGCCACGCTAATTTCTCCGGTTGCATCATGCGACGTAGACTTTAGATCCCAAGCTTGTGTCCTCACTAGTCCGTGCGCGGGAGCACTGCCGTCGGTGGGATGGGGACCGAACCAAGGAAAGCATAATGGAACTCCACCCCGAATCGGTTTGTCACTCGAGTAGGCCGATTGGTCACTCATGAACAGCAGTGGCTGTTGGCCCGTAGGCTGAAAGTTAGCCACGTGCGCACCGTGCAGGAAGAAAAGACCACGACATGACTCAGTCGAAATCTCCCCTTGCACTAAACCGCTGGGATGTTGAACGAACCTAAGTTGATCGTCCACTGCAAAGCGTTTGTTGATTCCGTCCAGCATTTCAATCTCTACGATTAAGTCCAGTTAGATTGGAAAGGATTTGATTGGTGGCGGTCGACTTGTTCAAGACATAAAAGTGAATACCTGGAATACCCGCGTCGATCAACCCCTGAGCTTGTTGGGTCGCGTGTTCCACCCCAACTTGAAATTGCCAATCGGCGTCGTCTTTTTGCTTTAAACGGTCGACGAAATCGTCCGGCAGTCCGGCTTTGCACAGGGAGGCGATTCGTTGGACTTGATTTAACGTCAACACAGGGAGTAAACCAGGAACGATGGGAACATCAATACCAGCTCCCACGCATTTGTCGCGAAAACGAAAAAAGTCATCGTTATCGTAGAATAATTGCGTGACAACCACATCCGCCCCCGCATTGACCTTGCGAACTAAGTTGGCCAGATCGCTATCGGCACAAGTTGCTTCTTGATGCACTTCGGGATAGCCAGCCACCAGAATGCCGAACTGAGGAAAGTCCTGGCGGATCAGCTCCACCAATTCGTTAGCATACCGCAGCCCACCCTCGACGGCCGTGAAAGCAGCTTCTCCCTTAGGCGGATCACCGCGAAGTGCGACGATGTAATCGACCCCTCGCTGCTGGGCCTGCGCCAAGTATTCACCCAACTGCTCGCGAGTCGAACCGACGCAAGTCAAATGGGAAGCGACCGGAATGCCGAGTTTGGATCGAACTTCGGCGGTGATCGTCAAAGTTCGATCACGCGTCGATCCACCTGCACCGTAGGTACAAGTGAAAAAATCAGGGCGATGAATGTTGAGTTCATCCACCGATTTCATCAAATCCATCAACCCGGCATCGGTCTTGGGTGGGAACAACTCGAACGAGAGGACGGTACTACCGCTGGCAAATAATTTAGCGAGACTCATTTAGCTCAACTGGAACTGGGTATGGAATTGGACCGATCGACGCAGCATGCTCATCCATAATAGTCCAACCATTCCGATTCACCCAGACGCCGCGACTGTTAACCAAGCGAGTAACTAAATAGTAACTGCCATTCCCACCAACAAATTAACTCCAGATCCAACGATATTTCCGATTTTTCCGTCACAGCCGCTTGGCACAGGTCGACCAACGCCTCAGCGACTGTGTCGGCACCGACTAGTCCTCGGCAGTCTAGCCCCTGAGACTCCAGCGACTTTCGATCCACGGCTATTCGTTCAGCCAATTGCTGCAGCACTGGATGCGCGCCAACTCGGCGGAACCAATATTTCGAGTTCCAGAAATCCCCCTCGCGGCGGTGCATGATGCCGTGCCAATACGAACCACTGGTTGCCTCAACCGCTTGACTGAGCGAATGCGATCGATCGAGCTCACCGGCCAGCAGCCACAGTGCCGACAGCGCAAGCTTCTCGTTTTCACAATTACCGTTTGACTCGCATATAGAAGTTTGGTCCGCCACCAAACTCTCAATAGCTTGCCGCGTGGCGCGGCACTTCGGTGCAGCACCCAATCCAGGGGACGGCGCAGCTTCGATAACAGCCAGGGCTCGAGGCGCTATTTTTTCAGCGGCAATGAGGTCCAGAACAGGCATAGCGGCAGTATTTCGTACGTCAGCACATCGTACGTCAGGCTTTCCTGCCTGACATATTGTAGAGTTAGACACTCAGCTTAACGGACAATTGTCAGTCTGGAAAGACTGACGTACGTTGACTCGCATTCAATAGACATCGCGCACGTACCGTCGACTACTAACCAAATCCTCCATGAACTTTCGGCACTGCGCATCGCTCATGCCTGATTCGCTGGCGATAATTTCTTTCAATACGCAATCGACGTCCTTGGCCATCCGCGACGCATCGCCACACACGTAAAAATGTGCACCCTGTTCCAACCAGCGCCAGAGTTCGGCAGCTTGCTCGCGCATGCGATCTTGCACGTAGACTTTGCACTCGCCGTCGCGACTGAAGGCGGTATCAAGCTGCGTGAGCAGACCATCGGTCTGAAACGCAGTCAACTCGGCTTCGTAAAGAAAATCGCAGGCCGCGTGTTGATCGCCGAAGAATAACCAATTCTTCCCCGAAGCCCTCCGCGTTTGACGCTCTTGCAGAAAGGCCATGAAAGGCGCGATACCGGTCCCTGGCCCGACCATAATCATCGGCAACGAATCGTCCTGGGGAATCGTAAAACCAGTGTGATTGGCGTGAGTAAAAATTCGCAATTCATCGCCCGCCGCCAGTCGTTCAGCCAGCATGGTACTGGCCACTCCGGTACGCGTTCGCCCCTCTCGTTCGTAGCTCACTTTGCCAACCGTCAGATGGACTTCATTTCCCACCTGGCGCATGCTGCTTGCAATTGAATACAGCCGTGGGGCCAGTGGTGGCAGTGTCTCAACGAACTCGGTCGCGGTGATGGTTGCTCCGGCGGCCAATTGCAGGGCATCCAGCACATCGAAACCAGCAGGGACTCCGTCAACAATGAATTGTTGGAGTCGGGTTTTCGACTCGGCACGCGATATCCTAGAACTCAGCAGCTCAAGGAGTTCGTCGCTTGGCTCGCGCAAGCAGAAATCCTCATGTAAGGCATGTGATAGTGACTTAGCGCTTCCACTGGGGGTAGTCACACCAGTGCGTGATTCGGCTGACAGGCTATCGATGATCGCCTCTACCAACAGCTTGCAATTGGTCGGATAAATCCCCAAAGCGTCCCCAACTTCGTATGTTAAACCCGAGTCGCTGAGGTCAATCACGACATGCCGCGTATCTTTGCTTGAACCAGTACCATTCAGCGGACGTGCCTCTAACATTTTTGCTGTAAAGGGATTCTTGCGCGACCAAACGCTGGTCGCCCCCCCATTGCTTACAGGCTGTGAGGAATTGACCGAAGCTACATTACTTGCTACCACTGGTCGAGGCGCATCGGCTGACGATTGTAAGGGAGTCTCTTGCAGAACGCGCTTCAGCATCTGCTTGGTCTCCTGGCCACCGGGCGTGCATAAATTCAAATTCTTCTCTTCACCAGTCGCAATGGCCGCGCTGTAGGACTTACACAAGTAACCGCACGATCCGCAATCGAGTTGTGCCATCGCCGCCATGAGTCGCGCCGGGGTCGGTTTCCCATCAGCCAGCAGCATGCGTTCTTCGATCGGTAGACTCGCATCATGCCACGCCGCGTCATTCAAATCCTCGGCAGAATCAGCGGGGCGGCTCGAATGCTCAGTGGGGTTGGGGAGCAACGCCGTAGCCAAAGCAGAAACAGAGTTTGCATTGGCGTTGTCTTGAATGCCGATGAAGCCAGACAAAAATCCATTAAGCCATGCCCTCTGTTCTTGCGAGAAAGGGGCCGACTCAGGGACGAGTGTCAGTGTGCTCATGGTGTACCTGCTTTAGCGAATCAAAAATAGACTGAATCAGTTCACAAGATCAGCGACTAGCGAGCGAAAAGCGACTGACCGGCGGAGCGATCAGCGACTAACGCGCGACTTCCCAATTCAACCACCTGAGCGTCGGACTGTCGCCGAATGAATGCATTAAACGTTTCATTAAAATCCCGCTGCTCAACATACGCGGTTAAGATCTGTGTCAACCGCAACAGAACTTCAGCCACTGTCAGTTTGGTGGCCACGACGCGACCAATCGCGCGGTTTTCGCCCCAGCCTCCCCCGACAACCACATCGTAGCCTTCTACCAAATCGTCTCCAATTTCCACTTTTGCCCCAATCAAGCCAATGTCGCCGATGTAATGCTGAGCACAACTGTGATGGCAGCCGGTAACATGGATGTTGATCGGAGCATCCAGTTCGAATCGCGACTCCAGATATTCGGCGATCTCCAGGGCATGCCGCTTGGTGTTGGAGGCCGCGAACTTACAACCCGCGCTCCCCGTGCATGCCACCAATCCTGCTCGAATATTAGTGGCAGAGTAATCGAGCCCCAGTCGCAACACATCCTCGCGCACTCGATCGCAGTCGGCTTCGTCGATATCGGGGATAATCAAGTTCTGCCAAACTGTTAGTCGTAGTCGCCCCGATCCATAGCGACGCGCAATCTCAGCTAGACCTCGGGCTTGATCGCTGGTCATGCGACCGACAGGGAACACGATCCCCACATAGCATTTTCCGATTTGCTTCTGCGCATGAAAATCAACGTGTGCCAAGCGATCTTCGGCCATATGTCGCTGAGCGCTCGTGATTTCGAATCTCCGGAACGGTTCTCCAAACTCCGCTTGCACATGCTCTAGAAATTTATCGAAACCCCAACTATCGAGCAAGTATTTTAGTCTCGCGCGTTTTCGATCCGTTCGATCGCCATGTTGTATGTACACTCGAATGATCGCGCGGGCCACCTTCAGTGTTTCCTCTTCGCGGAGCAATACGCCGGTACCACGCGCAAAGTCACAGTGACCAGTAATTCCACCCAACGTCAACTCAAAATAGTCCCCTGCGGGGACTTGCGAAGTCGCAAAATCATGCTTGACGCGAACCGCATGAAAGCCAATGTCGTTGGTGTCGTCTAGCGCGCTGATGCGACCACCACCATCAAAGGCGATATTGAATTTGCGAGGCAAACCATACATTTCGCGATGTTGTGTAATGTAGTGGTGCATCCGCCGCGCGATCGGCAATGTTTCGATCAATTCATCGGGATCAACCCCGCTGAGCGGACTGGCCGTCACGTTGCGGATATTATCGCCACCGGCACCCAGACTGATGATCCCCAAATCACGTAGTCCGTAGAGGATATTGGCAGCTTGTCTGGCGGGAATCTCGCGGATTTGAAGATTGGCTCGAGTGGTGATGTCGATACACCCTCCAGCCGAACCATCGCTCAAATCAGCTAAGCCTAGCAGTTGGTAATCGCGAATTTCACCGCCGGGAATGCGCATGCGGCACATGAAGGAGTTTTGCGCGGGGGCGACATAGAACAACCCATGATACTTTGTTAGAAATACGTCGCTCCCCTTGGGGAACTCTCCCCGCTCGGAACGCTCGACAACTTCGTTCCATAGATCGAGGGGATTCTTCTCGCGTTTGGCCTGTTCTTCGCTGGAGAGCTTCTTCCCCTGTGATAGGAAACCGTCTTGCGCATCGTAAGCCATCTGTTCGGGCAATTGGGCTATTGGGACTGGCTTCGAGCCAGCTATCGACGAACCGCCAATTTGAACCGTGGCTGAGTTGCTATTCGCGCCACCGCTCCCGGCCAAGACAGGCAAACCGCGAACCGCCCGCGCCACATCGGCCCCCATAGTGAACCCGGCAAGATACTGCTTTTGAGCTTCAGTGAATGGTTGATTTGTCATTAGTCATTAGTCATTAGTCATTAGTCATTAGTCATTAGTCATTAAGCATTAAGCATTAAGCATTAAGCATTAAGCATTAAGCGTTGGTCATTCACTTCTAGCCACTAGCCACTAGCCACTAGCCTCTAGCCTTTAGCCTCTAGCCTCTCCAATCTTACTGCGCAGTTTTTGTAGCTTGGTTGCCGACTGTGCGGATCGAAATGGCTAAGCGTCAAACGATTTGTCTGCTCGTCGTGCATCGGCATAAAGAGCTGTCCACTACGGATCGTGGGAGTCACACAGGCGATCACTTCCGTTGCGCCTCGGCGGGAAACTACCTTTACGCGGCCGCCGTCAGTGATCCCCAGTCGCAGTGCATCGTCCGGATTGACTTCGACGTAAGGCTGAGCGGGATAAAGCTTGCGCAAGATCGGGCTCTTGCTGGTCCGGGTTTGTGTGTGCCACTGGCTGGCGGATCCGCGACCAGTCAAGAGCAACAGTGGGAACTCTCCGTCGCAAGGCTCTGGCAAAGGTTGCGGTGAGTCGACAATTAATCTTGCCCTACCAGTTGGCGTATAGAACTGGCCGTCCGAAAAGAGTCGACGGTGTTGTTCGGGAATCTGTTGCAAACTGGCATCTTGTTCCGACCAGGGCCATTGAATGCCGCCGCAGCGATCGATGTGGGCGTAGTCCTCAATGCCTGTCATGTCGCACGGTCGGTCGCGACTGAGACGTTGCATAATGCGAAACGCCGCTTCGGGACTGGACCATTCGTCGAACGTCTTTCCCACCCCCCAGTATTTAGCAACAGCGCGAAAAATTTGGAAATCGGCGAGTGCTTCGCCCGGCGCGCGACTTACGCATTTGTGCACGCCGTACCGTCGCTCGCTATTGATGAATGTCCCTTCCTTTTCACCCCAGCCCGCCGCCGGAAGCAGCAGATCAGCCTGTTGCGCCGTTTCAGTCGAATGATACATGTCCTGCACGACCAGAAAGTCGAGCTTGTTTAGCAGCTTGCGCGCCTCCGACTGATCGATCCAACTGTGAGCTGGGTTGGTGGCGATGACCCACAGCCCGCGAATCTCACCTCGCTCAATTCCCTCTAGAATCCTGTCGTACGACCAACTATCTTGCGCGGGGATGCATTCTACGTCGATCCCCAGTTCATCCGCGACGTGTTGACGATCAACCGCGTTCCGGAAGCTGCGATGCCCAATCAAATTGGTGGTGTTGCTCCATAAGCGTGAGCCCATTGCGTTGCACTGCCCAGTGATGCTGTTGGCACCGGTCCCCGGTCGACCAATATTGCCAGTGATCAACGCGATGTTAATAATCGCCTGTGCCGTCCGCGTCCCTTCGTAACTTTGATTGACCCCCATCGTCCACCACAGCGACGCAGCACCTGCTTGCGCGATCGACTCAGCCGCTTTACACAGCTGATAGGTGCTCAGTCCACTTAGCTCGGCCGTTTTTTCGAGTGTATAAGATTCAACGTGCGCGGAAAGCTCATCGAACCCATCAGTATGAGCTGAGACAAAATCGTGATCGACGCCAGCGATGTCAATGATGCGTCGCGTCAATCCGTAGAGCAGCGCCAAGTCGCTTTTGGGATTAAGCGCCAAGTGTTGCGTCGCAGCCATGGCGGTTTCAGTTCTTCGCGGGTCGATGACAATCACTTCGGGAGATCGCTGGTTGCGTAGCACGCGCTCCCACATGATGGGATGCGCCAAGCAAGGATTGGCACCGACAAACACTAGGCAATCACTCTGTTCAAAATCGTCGTAGGCAAAAGGGGGCGCATCGAAGCCAAACGATTCCTTATAGGCGGTGGCGGCAGTGGCCATGCACTGCCGCGTATTGGCATCACCGTGCAGCAGCCCCATTCCGAATTTGGTGAGCACTCCCAGCAGCGCCATCTCTTCGCAAGAAATTTGTCCCGTGCTCAAAAATGCCACCGAGGCGGGACCATGCTCGGCTTGAATGCCCTTAAAGCGTCCGCAAAACTCCGTGAGTGCGTCGTGCCATGAAATGGGCCGCAATTGTCCACCATGATCTCGTAACAGCGGAGTTGTGGCGCGATCATCGGCCTTCAGAACTCGCAGCGCCTCCCATCCCTTGGGACAGGCCATCCCCAAGTTGACTGGATAGTTCGTCTCAGGCGTTAATCCAATGGCTTGCGAATCACGGACGTGGACTCGCAGACCACACCCCGTGGAGCAATAACCACACACAGAAGTGGTTGTCGACTCAGGGGCCAGTGAAGCATGGGTCATGCCTAGACCGTGCGTGCCTGGCTTGAGCAGAAGCTGGCGCGTCATCTGACCATCGAATTGCTGAAGTAGTTTAGAGCCCACTTTGATATTCATGGCAGTGTCCCCGGCATCCGATCATGGACCACAGTAGAAAAGTACAACAGCCGTTCACAGAGTTCGCCACCCAACATCGCCGCTCCAGCCAAGATAGCCATGCCAAATGTTAGAGAGCTGGCTGAGCTAAACGCGCTGGCTGCCGCCAACATGGCTAGCGAGCAAGCCAGGCAGCCGCAGATTAATCTCAGTTTGCTCAATCCAGCCAATGGACCCAGAGCCAATCTGCGACTGCGTCGATCCAATACCGCATCGGACGAGCGAACATTGCCCAGTAACAGCTTCCATTCCCAAAGGAGCTTCAGCCCAATTGCCAGGCCACCCAGCGTTAGGAAGAAAGCCGTTTGTGTTATCTCATGCGTGAAGCGGCTCAAGACCATTCCCCAACCGACACACCCCAAGCACAACGCACTTCCCAAAAATCTAGTCAGCGTTCGCTGCGCCCGCCACAATTGCCGTTGGGTCGCGATGTAAATCATGCCACTGCTCAGCAACGACAATACACCCATTGTCACGGTCAAGCCCGCGAGCCACTCCGCCAATCCCGCAGAGGCAAACTCTCGCACGAATGCAGGCACCAACGCTGTATGGTTATCTAGAACTGTATGCACGCCAATCGACAGCCCTAACAATCCCAGCGTATTGCCAAACAATACTCCTTCGCGACTAAGCCAACTAGTTCGCAGTCCTAAGAATATTCGCCATGCGCGCCACGGTTGACCCAAGTGCAATCCGGCCACTGCCAACCCAAGCGCGGCCACCACTAGTGCGAGACATGATGCGGGGAGAGTCAAACCCACGTGTGAAAAATTGTGTGACAACCAAGCATGCGAATAGAATGCAAGACGCTCGATCAGCAGCAGCCCGATGGCCGCTTGTGTGGCTACTAACATGATTGCCAACGGCCAGTGACTCTCAGCGGGATGATCGACCACCGAGTCTTGCGCTTTCGACTGCGAGAACTTCTTCGTCGAGCGTCCGAAGTAGCGGGTGGTGGGCCGTGTGATCGATGAAAGCGGCGCGCCTGGGCTTAGTCGATCGCCCGCAGAAAATTGCACGTCGCCCACACTAATGACGCGAATTGCAATTGCCGCATTGGGGCAAGCCTGCACGCAGGCAGGGGCTTCCCCGACGCTAAGTCTTTGTTGGCACATGTCACACTTGCGGACAATTCCTAGACGCGAGTTGTAGGTTGGCACTTCATAGGGACACATCATCGTGCAGTACTTGCAGCCGATACATTGATCGTCCAGATGGCGCACGATTCCGGTGAGTGGATCTTTGTCGTAGGCTTTCACCGGACAACCATTGAGACAACCTGGGTCTACACAATGATGACAGGCGGTCGTCACATGTTGAATTCTCGGCGCCTCTTCGCCAATCGTCAGTGTCCCCACTCGCCGCCAGCTCTCGTCCTCATCTAATCCGTTGAGCGTATGGCAAGCCACCACGCACGCCTTGCATCCGCTACAGGCATTGAGATCGACTTCGAACGCATACTGCTGACCTGGCTCCGGCGGGGAGGCGGGGAGCAGGGCGGTGTAGTACTTCGCTTGCGCTGGATTGTGACTGGATCTATTTTTGCTTTCACGCGAACCTGGGACAACTTCCGCAGAAACATCGTGCGCCGCGCTGAACCGTTCGACTGCAGTCAACTGGGATTGCTCATCCAGCAGTCGCCGCAGGAAATCAGGCGGAGGTGTTTCGAGAACGGAAGTAGACATGGTAAAGTTTGAAGTTTGAAGTTTGAAGTTTCTAACTGGTTCCCAGGCTCTGCCTGGGAACGAGCCTGGGAACGAGCCTGGGATCATTCCATCAGATGGCCATTTTCTCAATCCTCTTTTGGTGCTCTTGATCTTCTAGGAAGGACAGCATCTGTTCACGTTGCTCGTAATAAAGCGGATGCTCGAGTACTTCACTGCGAACTCGGGGGCGATCGAAGGGCATGTCGAAAATGGCTCCCACCCGCGCGCGCGGTCCGTTGGTCATCATCACGACTCGATCGCTCATAAATAGCGCCTCGTCGACATCGTGCGTAATCATCAATGTCGTCACTTGGTCACGCATGAGAATGTCGAGCAGGATTTCCTGTAGCTCCATGCGCGTCAACGAATCGAGCATGCCGAAGGGTTCGTCCAGCAGCAACATCCGCGGCTTGAGGGCGAAGGCGCGGGCGATGCCAACGCGCTGCTGCATTCCTTGGCTAAGTTGTGAGGCCCGCTTGTGCAAGCTGCTACCGAGTCCAACAAGGTTAAGATAGTAACCAGCGATGTCGTGTCGCTGTCGTTTGGTTCCGTGTCGATAGACTTGCTCCACACCCAGCAGCACGTTCTCCAGAGCAGTCATCCAGGGCATCAGGCAGGGGGATTGAAAAACGACTCCGCGATCAGGACCCGGACCATCGATCTCGCGGTTGGCAATCACGACTCCTCCGGTAGTGATCGAATTCAATCCAGCCACCATTGTCAGCACAGTGCTCTTGCCGCAACCGCTGTGTCCGAGCAAGCAAACGTATTCCCCCTTGCTCATCGTAAGCGAGAAATCTTCAATGATCACAACTGGACCAGCGGGAGTATCGTACGTCTTGCCGAGGCGAAACATTTCAACATAGTTCGACATAGGTGGTATCCGCTCGATTACTGTTGCGAAGCCGAGCGACTAAAGATCGCCTTGCTCGGAAGAGTTGGAATACTGGGTTCAAGATCAGGGAGCGTGAAGACCCGCCCTGTGCTAGAGTCGGCTTGGGCCTGTCGCGAGATACGGCGCAACTCGACCAGGTAATTCGTGACCTCGTTTCGCAGCGTCTTAAACTCAGCGTCGTGATTCAGAGCTGTCTTGTTGCGTGGTCGAGCCAAATCGACACAGAATGTTCGCCCCAAAGTAGCGCGTGGGCCTGGTGTCAAGACGGCGATTCGGTCCGCCATGACCAGTGCTTCATCGACATCGTTGGTGATCATCAGGCAAGTTTGTTTCTCTTCTTCCCAAATCCTCAAGATCTCAGCTTGCATCGTGCCACGCGTCAGCGCGTCGAGCGCCGAGAGCGGTTCGTCTAGCAACAACACTTCAGGCTTCATGGCCAACGTGCGCGCTAATGAGACACGTTGACGCATCCCGCCAGACAATTCGTGAGGTCTGCGATGAACGGCGTGTGTCAAACCGACCATTTCGATGAATTTATCGACGTGTTCGCGCCGCTGTGCGCGAGTCCAACCAGCGAAGACGCTATCGACTGACAGAGCCACATTGCCGCGCACGCTTAGCCACGGTAGCAGCGAATAGTTCTGGAACACTAACCCTCGTCGTGGATCGGGTTCGCGAATTGGCTGGCCGTACATCGTCAGCTCCCCCGCGTCGGCCTGTTCCAACCCAGCCAGGAGTTTGGCAAGGGTTGTTTTTCCGCTCCCGGAGAAGCCAACCACTGCCAGAAACTCTCCAGGTTTGAGTCGCAGATTGACTTGGTTCAATACCTCCGTGCGAGTTACACCGCGTCCGAAGCCTTTACAGACGCCTCGCAACTCCAGTATCGGGCCGGGGGCATCTTCAATCGGCACCTTCGCTTCGCGCGGCTGCTCCAACAGGCTGATAGTCATGGCTTCTTTCCAAGAAGAGCGGCTCGACGAGAAGGGGATATCTAAGCGGCAGCATTGTTGCCGAAGCTCACTAGATTACGCAAGCAAATCATGGCGCGGTCAAGGATGAGACCAATCAGCCCAATCACAATCACGCTGAAGGCGATACGCGCGTAGGTCACACTGCTTCCGTTTTGAAATTCGTCCCAAACGAACTTTCCCAAGCCGGGGTTCTGAGCCAGCATGTCAGCAGCAATCAAGACCATCCAGCCCACACCTAAACTGATCCGCAGACCAGCAAACATGAGTGGCAAGCTAGCGGGCAACACAATTTTGAAAAGTCGCTGTGTCCAAGATAGCTTTAGGACTCGTGCCACGTTCATGTAGTCTTTGTCAACGCTCGCCACACCCAAAGTTGTGTTCACTAGCGTGGGCCACAACGAACACAGCGATACCGTAATTGCCGAGATCAAGAAGGCCTTCTCGAAGAACGCCTCACCTGGCCGAGTATCGCTATAAGCCCAGACGATAATCAATCCGGCTAGCGGCAACCAAGCCAGCGGGCTGACTGGCTTAAAAATTTGAATGAAAGGCGTCATGGCCGCGTTGAACCAGGGGCTCATGCCGCACAGCAAACCGAGCGGCACAGCGATTAGAGTCGCGATTCCAAAACCAAAGAAGACTGTCTTGAGACTGGTGAAGATTTGATCGACAAAAGTCGGTGCACTGGAAGCTTGATAGTTGGCCGCTTCAACCGCTTGTTTCTTTAAGACCAAAGCATTTGCCTGCCACTGTTCGCGCTTGGCTGGATCAGCGAGCTTACTAGCTGCTAGTTCAGTCGCTTTACCTCGCCGAAACAGTTGAACCGCTTCAATCAGCTTGGCCTGCTGCCGCTCTGCGTCTTCACTACGTTGTTGAAAATGCATCGAAAAAAGTTCTTGCCCCGCATTCCATGTCGCCGTGGGGCTGGGGAGCTGCATACTATCCGTGACGATGTTTTGTGCAGCAATTGACCAGAACATCAAGAACAAAGCTATAGCCGCTGCCGGAATCAACAGATACTTGGCAATGCCACGCAGTTGCTCTCTGGGATCTTCACCACATGCTAATCGAACGAAAGGCTCCAGCACGGGCAGCCCCGCCGTTTCACAAAATTTGAGTAGTCCACTCCGCCAATTCATAACTGTCCTGTTCATTCTGCCTGTCTGAAACAATCACCTTGATCTGTGAACCTCAGGCGTTAGCCGTGAGTCCTGGCGAGCACGGGCAGCCCGCAAGGCCCACGGCTAGCGCCTGAGGTTCACAAAGGAGGCGCGTCCCTGCGCCTCAAGCCTTGGACTCGCACCGCTGGAGCAAGTCACTCATCCTTGTTACCAATCGCAAAACTATTGATGTAACCCAATGGATCTTTCGCATCGAATACTTTGCCATCGATGAAATCAGCGGTGGCCGGACGGAACCCGTCGTAATTGCTGGCGGGGATTTCACTTTCATCTAGCAATCCTTCGGAGACAAGCATCAAGGCGGCTGCGCGATAAATCTCTGGCTTGTAAACTTGTCGAGCCGTCTCGGCATACCAGGCCGCTGGCTTAGCCTCTGTGATCTGCCCCCAACGCCGCATTTGCGTCAAGAACCAGATGCAATCACTGTAATGTGGATAGCTCGCGTAGTACTTAAAGAACACATTGAAGTCGGGCATCTCGCGAACATCCGTCGGCTGAAATACAAAGGTTCCCGTCATGCTGTTGTCGATCACATCTTCGTCCGCGCCCACATAATCCTTGCCGCTAAGAATCTTGGCGGCTTGTTGTCGATTGATTAGCTTGCCGCTCGCATCACTAGCATCCAACCACTTTCCGGCGCGGATCAACGCCTTAACGACGGCCAAGTGGGTGTTGGGATGCTTTTCGTTCCACTGGCTGGTGACGCCAAACACCTTCTCTGGGTTGTTCTTCCAAATGTCGTAGTTGGTAGTGACCGGTACGCCGATCCCCTTTACGACCGCTTGTTGATTCCAAGGCTCTCCAACGCAGTATCCGAGCACAATGCCCGCTTCCAAATTCTGTGGCATATTGGGGGGCGGCACGACAGACAGTAGTACCTCAGCCTCAGTCGTTCCATTCGTGTTTTCTGCAGTGTAGAAACCGGGATGAATGCCAGCCGCCGCCAACCAATATCGAATCTCGTAGTTGTGAGTGCTGACTGGAAAAACCATCCCCATGTTGAAGTCTTTGCCGTCGCGACGATACTGAGCCACGATCGGCTTGAGCGAATCAGCAGTGATCGGATGCTTCGGCTGCGGAGTGTCGAGAGCTGGATCATTGGCCTGCATCTGTCTCCAGATGTCATTGCTGACCGTAATGGCATTGCCGTTGTAATCGAGACTGTAGGCGGTGATGATGGGAGCCTTGGTTCCGAAGCCGATCGTGGCACCAATCGGCTGTCCCGCCAACATGTGCGCTCCGTCCAGTTGCCCATCGATGACGCGGTCCAGTAGCACTTTCCAATTCGATTGAGCCTCAAGCTGCACATTGAGTCCCTCGTCATCGAAGTAACCCAATTCTTTGGCGATTACCAACGGAGCGCAATCGGTGAGCTTAATAAACCCCAGCTTGATGCTCGGTTTTTCTAGATTCAGTAGGCCCTTCGGTTTCGCTTCAGTATCGAGCACAATCTCTTCTGATCCACCAGCGGCAGCAGCGGCTTCAAGATCCTCAAGTGTTATTCTCCGTCCGCCACATCCCACAAACGATGGCATCAGGAGTAGGGCAACTAATGCCTGTGAAAATAGTCGATTCAAGATTCCGCTCTAACGTGAATGTGTAGGTTGAGCTTGGGGCAGAGCACGTGAAATTGACGAAGAATTTGGCGACTCACGCGAAAAGTGGGCTTTGTCCGGTCGTTTTGACAGAAGCATTCGTCGTACCAAAAGACTCTCGCGAAATTCCACTGCAAGGGTAATGGGGCCGAGTTGTACACTAAACGCCAAATACTGAAACTCAGCGAACCTATGCTGTAGGTAGAAAGAATGGATTTTGGATCGTCGCGGGAAACTCGCTTAGAAACGCAGCAGCTTTTGCTACCTTTGAAGGCACCCCTGGGTTCACGGCTAGATGGAGTTACCGCCTCTTGTGAACCTCAGGCGACGCCCCCCTCGCCCGCTCGCGGGGATCAGTATCAACGATGAATGCGGAAGATGGAAACGATTGGAGCGATTGAGTCCGAGCCTGATGGTCGCTGAAGCTAGTCAGTCTTGCTGCTTTAGACTGCATTCTTCTTTTCGCAAGCGACGATGGTTGACTTTAGTCCCTCAGAAAATCTGATTCGGAGCAGTTGCGGCGGCGGTGCAAATGAATTGGAGATTCGGGTTCTCGGCATGGGAGAGTGCCGTTTTCGACTATCCATGGATGGAGTTCAGCTGCGATGAAATGTTCACTTTTTTGGCGTCGATTGGGCTTGGCCCTGGGCGTCGCCGCCGCTTGTTCCCCTTCAGTGTCTTGGGCTGATCGCCCGATTGCCTACAGGTCATTTCAGGCCTCACCGTCGGATCAGGCTGGCTCTGTGCTAGTTGAAGGCCCCTCTGCACCGTCATCCGGACCAACGGCAGGACAAGACTACACGGTCGTCCAACAACCACAGCCATCTGCTTCCTCGTCAACGAATTACTCAAGTGAGCCTACGCCCAGCCAGGTAGCCGCTGACAAGAAAAAGAAAGAGGAACTCGATGAGGCAATGAAGAATGCCTACAAGGGGGTCTTCTATGCGAACAACTTCAGCTACCTCAATGACCCCAAGTACGATGGTCCCTACTTTATTGGTGATGGCCTAAAGGGGATGGCTGACGGTAAGCTCGATGTCGGCGGCGAATACCGCTCGCGATATCACCACGAAAACAATATGCGCGGACTCGGACTTACTGGTCTCGACGATGAATTCTGGTTGAGCCGCATGCGTCTGTTTTCCAACTATCGCGTGACGAAAAATGTTCGCGTTTACGGCGAGTACTTGTATGCCGACTCGGGAGGTGAGACCTACGCTCCCCGCGCAATCGAAGAAAACCGAGGCGAAGCACAGAATCTGTTCGTCGACGCCAAGCTTTTCGAACTCGGTGATGGAACGGTCTCGGCACGGGCCGGACGGCAAGAGTTGTTGCTAGGTGAACAGCGATTGGTCTCGCCACTCGACTGGGCCAACACGCGCCGTACCTTTGACGGCTACCGCATGACCTATGCCAGCAAGGATTTAGACGGCGACCTATTCTATACCAATCCAGTCCTGCGCGTCCCCGCCACTGCAGGAACCAACGTGTGGGATAGTTCCAACAACAACCAGAGCTTCTACGGTGCCTATCTGTCACGCAAGGACATGCCTGTCGGCGTGGTTGACGCGTACTACTTGGGCTACGACAATCAAGATGCCAATTTTTCGTATCACACCTTCGGCAGTCGTGTGGCTGGAGCTGGCGACTTCTTCCTGTATGAGATGGAAGGGGGAGTGCAGTTCGGTAACAATTCCAACGGCAGCAATCACAACGCCACCTTCATGACAGCTGGCTTGGGGCGCAAGATGGACCTCAACGTGGGTGGGAAATTATGGAAGCCAACGCTGTGGGGTTGGTATGACTATGCCTCAGGTGGAAACGGTGCCTTGGTTTCGCGGGGTGACAACGGTTTCGACCACGCCTTCCCTTTGGGTCACAAGTACAACGGCTTTATGGACTTGTTTGGACGTCGCAATTTGAACGACGTCAACATGCAGTTCATCACGCCGCTCGGAAGCAAAGTGAACATGTTGCTCTGGTATCACTACTTCTTCCTCGATCAAGCCACCACGCCGTATAGTGTCGTCATGACCCCCTTCAACGCGGGCAATGCCGCAGGAAGCAAGGACCTGGGACACGAAATCGACGTGCTCTTTACCGTCAACGTTGACCCTCGGAATAGCATTCTCCTCGGCTACTCGTTCTTCGGTGCCGGACGCTACTACGACACAACGCCAGGTGTTCCCACTAACGCCAATGCCGATTTTGCGTACATGCAGTATCAGACTCGGTTCTAGAGAGTAGAACAATTGTCCCCAATTGTTCAGATTTCCGTTCGGCTCTTTGGTTAGGGTAAGCCAGCTGAACCATTAAGACACTGGTTCGACTCTGAATCCGAACTATTGGGACAATCAGTCAACTCTGGAATTGAGCTAACTTAAAAACCTGCGCTCCGGCCACATACGGGGCGACAAGCAATTGCACCTATGGCATCCCATCGAGCTAGCTGCTCCCTTCCAATGGAGGCGATGCACCAGCCCGGTGGTGAGCTGTGTCCCAATAGGTCAATTCTCTATTGACAGTGTCTCCATCGCTTTCTTCGCCGAAAGAAGAGTTAAATATCAAAATGTTCGAGAAAGTTCGCAACTCGATAAGTTTTCCCGTGATAACGCGTAGGGTAAAGGTGACATCTTTGGCGATTGCGTGGTTCCTTGGCTTCGGCTCGTTCTGGGATCGGACGCTCGTCATCACAAATGAAGAATAGAATCTCGTAATGAGTGTTCAATTTGTCAACAACATCGAATGGCCAAATAATGAGCTTCTCTTCCCTACGTCCCTTTTTGGAGTCAACGTCCCACCTGGCCTCGCGACATTCCATGCAAGATGTCCCAAATTTGTGGACGTTTCGGGAATGACGCAGCAGTTGCGGTCGCGAAACGCGGTTTATACCGGATCGGGCCGTGGGATGGGTATAGTGACCGGGCTGGTGACGTCGGAGTTGCGTGTCCGATTTGAAAATATCAAACGTCAATGGCGTTCTTCCCCCGCCGGTGGCGCTGACTCTCGGCAAGGCCCAGGACGATTCAATTTCAACGGCGGCAAGGTCTTTCTCGATCTTACGCTCGGCGTCTACATTCTCAACACGGTCGAACCCATCCCCACGCATGATCTCTCCATCGAGATTTTCGCCGAGGTCTATGGCCATGAACTGCTTCATGTCTGGGACTGTATCGACATACTTAACAACTGGCTCACTTCGCGAATTGAGACGGAGCCATCTGTAGCGCAATATCTCGTACGCGGCGAAACTTATACGTATGGTCGGTCCAGCGAGTCGATCGCCGAGGTCGAAAGCGGATTCTATGCCTATATCCAGAATACGCTCCAAACCGAAGTGCACAACCTTTTTGCTGTCGAAGCCAACCGGCGGTCAAATCTCCGCGACGCGCCTGCGGAATACGACAGCGTGCAACAACGCCTCAACGATCTACGGGCGCGTCAGATCAATCGTTGATCCAAAGGAGTTGTAGTAGCCAGTATTTGATCTGACCGGTTTTACCCAGCTTACGCACTGGGTTGTAAGAGCTGATCGAGCATTTTTTAGTGCCGAGGACGCGACCTTGTTAGATATCGCGATGAAGTCCATTTCTTGGCTACACGCCACCGCCGAAGAAAGCGTTCCTAAAGAGTTGCTGGTTGGGCTAACGGATCGATAACGCTTGATTACGTTAACGGTTTTGGAAGGCTTGCCGCGCAAGTAGATTGCCACCAAGCTTTATATTTCCGAAGACAGGTCGGTGATCACATGAAAAACATCTTCAAGCATTTCAAGGTGAATTCCACCAACGAACTCGCCGCCATTTTCCTAAAAAGCAAGAATTTCCCTACTGCAGCTCGCTACGTAGGCGCGGACGTCGGACTCAACTAAGTGCTTTTCCCAATCAGGCGGTTGAGCGACAAAAAAATGTGGGGCAAAAAGATGAAAAGAACGCAACGTGGCTGCGAGCAAGTTGCTGTTCATCAAATTTCTCATGCACTATTTGAATTCAATCTACTTGAGCACTCATCATGAGTTTCCAGTTATATCGAGCAACCGTGGCTAGCGCCAAAACGGCTAGTTATGCACGGAAACTCCTGCACGGGTGCTTGGTGAAAACGAAAGGTTATTTCAGTTACTCCCATCATCCTATCTTAATTGGAACCTCGCTGAATTGAAGCGCCAACGAGGAGGCACATCTTATTGCATTTCATCTTTTTGCCGCACATTTTTTTGTCGCACTCCGCACTGGAAATACGCTGTGCTAAGCATAGTTCGGGAAATAACTGCCCCATCTCAAACGTGGCTGCGGTCGCCAGACCGCAGGGAATCGACGTTCTGGCGAACGTAGCTACGACAGTTATTTCCCGTACGATGTTAAGGCAACCCATCGAGTTGCACGCGAAGGCGTTTTAGTGCGCGCAGGTAACGCATGCTGGCGGCGGGTTCAGTCAATTGAAGTGCGCTGGCGATTTCCTGATTGGAAAGCTGTTCGTAGTGCCGCATGAGTATGATCTCTCGATCGCGGTCATCCAGCAATTCAATCGCCGCTTGAATGTGTGCCGCCAATTCGCGCTGCGTGGCGGCGGCGGCGGGAGTCAATTCTCGATCGCAGAGTTGCGCAGCCAAGTCGATCGTGGATTGATCCAAGGCACCCTCAGCCACCATTGGTTGTTCGCGATCGACACTCCGCTTACCACTCACGCGGTGACGCCGATGAGCGTCGATGATGCGATCCTTGGCGATTTGCCGAATCCATAAATGAAAGGCCATCACTGGATTGTCTAGGTAATCGCGCAGACGCCGGTTGGCCTCAATCAACACATCTTGTACCACATCGCTAACATCAATTCGCCGCGATATTTTCCGATCCAAGCGCATGGCGATCATTCTGCGCAGCGAATCGCGATGGCGGTCCAATAGATGCTCGACCGCGCGCTCATCCCCAGCTCGCGCACCGGAAAGCAATTCCTCCGTTGGTTGACCATCAGGCCAAATGGATTTTGTCATCGTTTTATCCAATAGTCGTAATCACTTACCCAACAATCGCAGCCCCTCTGCGTGGAGCAAGGACATTGGACTGTACCAAAAACAGTTGTAAGAACCCAGGCCGTCGAGCGACAAATAGATGTGCGGCAAAAAGATGAGATACGAGAAAGATGCTACGTGTCTCCTAGCACGTTGCTGGCCATTGATCCTCGATCGCGTCATCCACAGCACGCCACCCAGCGCAACCTACGATCAATTGGGAACACGAATTATCATACCTGTGTCAGAAGTTCGCTGATTTGAAGCCTCGGTAGAGGACGTTTAACAAATTGCCTTCATCTTTTTGCCGCACATCTTTTTGTCGGACACCGTGGTATGTAGAACGATTGTCCCAATTGTTTGACACCTTGAGCCAGCTGTGCTGGCGAAACAAATGGGACAATTGTTCTACAATAGACGACTTCGTCATCTAAAAACTGCGAAAGTCGAACTTAGGTATCGCTGACCATTCATCAATTCTAGTCTAACCCACTGAGATGGGGCCGTCGAAGTCAATCGACGACTTGTAGATCGAAATCGGCGCTATTGCCGCGCAATTCGGGGGCGTACATCCCTTGGATCACCGCTGGAAGCGCAGTAAATGTCCCTGGGGCCTCGCTACGCAATTGATAACGAATCGAATAACTCCCCTTGGGAAGCCAACGAATGCACAGCCCCACGTGTCGATCGCGGAACTCGCGATAGATACTTAAACCCGCATTATAGAAATAGCCACTCTGCGTGTCGATCGCTTCCAGGCTGGCTGCCTTGGGATCCTCGATCAACAAATACTCGTAGTCATTCTTACTCTCAATCAACAATTCCACTTCAATCAAGTCGCCCGACGGGATGACCTGAAGATCCTCCACCAGCGTCCGCTCGAAGCCACTCTTTTGTGTTTGAACAACGGCGGCATTTTGACCGGGAAGGGTGAGTTCCTTGGCGGTGGGTTGCAAATGATAGTAGCGTCGCTCGATTTTGACTTCCAACCCTGCCGCTTGGATCTCTTCTTCGAGCGTAAAATTGGTGGCGTAGGCATTCCAGTACAGATTCCCTTCGCCCGTGCGGCGAATTTCCAATTGCTGCTCGCCGGGTGGAATGGCAGCCCCGTGGATTTCGATGGAGTTATTGACTGAAAACAGATTTTCCGGCGTGAACTCGACCGTTCCCAAGCGTTTCCCAGATAGAAATACTTCGGCCCGCATGCTCCCCTTCATTTCACCACTAGCGGCGATGTAATCAGCAAACGCCTCGACTACTAGCGCGGTGTCGCGAGTGCTATTCCAATAGGTGGCATGCTTCCGATTGTTCAGCAAATACTTCACTACTCGTGGCGCTGTTTGTCCGCCAGGCTCGACAGCGGCCAGTAGTTTCAAGTAGATCGCATTGGCTTCGGTATCGCTTCCGTACCAATACCACCACGCCCCATCAGCACGCAGGTAGGCCGTTTCGTTCTCAGCGTCTTCGACTAAAAACTGCTCGATATTACGTCGCAGCATCGCTGTCTGCGCGTCGGCACCAAGCTTATGAACAGCCCAGGCCAAGAGCGCTTTGCCATACACGCTAAAATGCTCGCGTTCATCGTAAAGAACTTGTTGCATGGCAGGATTGACGCGGCCATCCAAAGTCAACACATGAAACACTAAGGCGTCCACGTTGTCGGGATGCGGTTTAAAGGGTTGAACCTTCCCGTCGGCATTGTTCAACTTGATCAACTCAGCCGCTTGGTACTGTTCCAACCACTGCAGACCGCGCTGCATAACATCGGGAACAATTGGAACACCGTTTTGCTGAGCGATCAGCAGCCCCCGCACCACGGTGGCCGTAGTATGTGCGCCACTTTGCTCACGGCCACCGCTGAACCAGCCCCAACCGCCATCGGCGTTCTGCATATCGGTCAGTCGCGCCACGCCGCTGGCGACCATTTCACCCACCAACTCATCATCGAAAACGGCGGTGTGGTCGAATCGCTTCCAACGCACACGACGCTCGACGGGATCTCCGAGTTCTTGTGCGTTGAGGTTGTTGCGCCGCTCCTTGAGTTTCGCCATATCGATGTTCATGCGTTGCAGCACACGCTGAGTGATGACACTTGGCAGGAAGCGATTGAGCGTCTGCTCGGTGCAGCCGTAAGGATAATCGGCCAAGTAAGGGAGCGCATCGATCATGGCGGCGGCGAGTGAAGGACTGAGCCGAACGACCAACTTTGATTGCTCAACCCGCCGCTCATTGGGAATGTTGAGTGTCATGATCGAACTGGGTTGCCCGTTACGAACCGTCCCAGCCAACGAATCCATCTTCAAGATGCCATTGACGACGATCGGCAATTCAACTTGCATGGCGTCGGAAGCATCATTGGTGATGGCGATCGCGCGCAAGGTGGCTGTCCCCTCGGCCGTGGCGCGGCATCGCCAGTCAACGCGAGCTTGTTGATGCGAATCAATTTGCACCGTTTGCTCGCGATCGGCTGGCGAGGTCAAATCGAGATTGGTTTGACCATCGATCTCCAGTGCAACGCGCACGCTGCGCGGTCCATCGAGATCATTGTGCACGATAGCGGAGAGAATAACTTCGTCGCGTTCAACCAGGAAACGGGGTGTTTGCAGGCGCACGAGTAGCGGTTTACGTGTAACAGCTTCGGTACTGTCGCCGCCTACGCGAGTATTGGAGGCGACCGACCAGGTGCGCAGTTTCCAACTGGTCAGATTCTCTGGCATCTTGAAAGTGGTTTGTGCGAGCCCCTGTTGATCAGTGGTTAGGCTAGCCAGCCAAAGAGCCGAATCGGCGAAATCTTTGCGAGCCGTGGGAGCAGGCTGTCCCGCTGCGGCACCTGCTTCCGCTGGCGCGCCTGGGACTGGGCTCGATTTTTGCATCACACCCTCGGCCATTGCGAAACCGTCGCTCACCGCCATGGGGGCCGACATCGCGTGCCCCGCCATGCCGCCGCCACCGTAGCCCCCACCACCGTAACCGCCACCGCGCATCATTTGCCCTCGCTGCATCATGAAAACATTGCTAGACACTCTTGCAGAGGAACCCTCAATAGTGTCGAAATCATCAGCCAAAGTACTTCCAAAAATCCCCAAAGGTATTAACACTGGCTGCCCGTTGACTTGTATGGGGTATTGCAAGGCATCGAGATTCGCCATGTGCTGTGGCGCGTGATGACGTCGCCACTTCCAAAAGAATTCGCGAATATCAGGTGGCAAGACATCACCAGCTAGAGCCTCTAATGAGCGATCATAGGCGGCGACTACGCACGATCCAACAACTGGCTTTCCGTCAGTATCCGTGACGTGGATATCGACTTTCGCTTCTTCACCAGGGAGATATTCGCTCTTGTCGAAAGCGACGTCGACGTTGAGCACGCGCTCCGCTGGCGGGACGACGATCTCACGTACTACTTCGTAAAACTCACCCTCATAGACAGTGCAGGCTTCGACAAAAAAGTTCGGCTGATCTTCCTCTGTGATTGGAATTTCGACAATTGCCGACTTGCCATCCAGTGTAACCCATTGCGGCCGCTGATAGCCACCTCCAGCAGGTCTTATGTACAATGCCACGCGGGCACCGGAATAGTTGGCTGCAACTTGCAGCTTGACGGTTTCTCCAGTCGCATAGTGTTGTTTGTCGGGAATCAACTCTAGCGCGTTGTAGCGAAAGTCCTCGCCTGCAGTACCCGGTCCGCGAACCGTAAAGATGTACCCACCTTCGACCTGGTGCTGGGCGGCATCACTCAATCGCAAACGAACGCGATATTGTCCGGCTTGCTCGGCCGTCATCAATTGCGTTACGCTACCATCAGCGTTGGCTTCGACGTTGAAGCTGGCGACAACTCGCTCTTGTGGGCGCTGTTGGTCATCATAGGTAATGTGCAACAAATCGACTTGACCACTCCCCGTGACGGCGGTTCCGTCTAGCTGTCGGGCTTGGAAATGGGCGCTGATCCGCTGGCCTACCGAGTAATAACCGCGATCGACCCAAGCATAAATCTTGAAAGGCTCTTGTGCCGCAATGACTGAACCTTGCGCAGTGATCGTGCGTCGCGACGCATCGCGAACTTCGACGGTGATTGAGTACTTGTGATCCTCATCGCCATAAATGGCCTTGGCCAGAGCGGTGTCAATCTTAAGCTTGGCCTGACCACTTGAATCGAGTTGCAATTCTTGTTCGAGCACCAATTCGGCAGGTTCTAAACCAAAGCCGGGACGCCACTGGGGAACAGGTGCCAAGCAGCCGCGCCACAGCTTCCAACTCGGATACCAGGTGTAGTCTTCCGCAAACCACCAATAGCCTGGACCATAACACCAATCATAGGGAGCATGTGGATAATAGCTTTCGCGATAAGTACTCCGCTCCACTTTGACGCTTACCTCGGCATCGGTGACGGGGCCGCCGAAGTAATACTTAGCCTCGACACGCGCCTCCACTGTTTCTCCCAGGGCGACCGGTTTTTCAGGAGCGAGAACTTTGACTTCGAACTCGGGCTTGCGGAATTCTTCCACGCGTATGGCCAACGAAACATTGGCTGACACTTGACCGTTGGGCGCTGGCCTGCCAGGCTGCAATCCCGACTGCATTCCAGGCCGCATGCGCCGGAACGGCGTCCGTTCAGGGCGACTATCAGCGTGCATCTCAGCTTGAAAACTGTAGCGTCCCAGCGGCGATGAATCAGCCAATTCAATTTCGAATTCGCAGCCGCCAAACGCATCGGTGCGCAGTTGTTTCTTGGCGACCTCCAAGCCTTGTGGATCGAACATGGTGATCGCCACATCGCGCTCAGCAGCTCGCAACGACTCAGCATCGCCGTAGGTTGCATAGCCGAGCCAGAATTTAGCTTTGACTGTTTCGCCAGGCCGATAGAGTGGTCGATCGCTCACGCCGTAGGCCTTCAACTCGGCATACGCTTCCAAATTGAACGCCCGCTGCCAGTATCCTTGAAAGCCAAGCAGGGCGATGCCGCCCTGTTTGGTGCGAGCCACGCTGAACCATTGCATGTTGTCTTTTAATTCCGTCTCAGCCAGTCCTTCAGCATCGGAATTCAAAGCAAAGTTCTCAGTAATGAGCTTGGGGCGATTGCCATTCTGCGAATAATCGTAACCGTAACCAAACATCTCGATATTGGCACCACTAACCGGCTGTCCTGTGACCGCGTCGGCAACGCTCATCAACCACTTGTTCCCCGCTGTGGGCTTCTGCACCAATGACGTATTTTCGATCCAGACCAGCGTCCGAACTTTCTGATTGGCATCGCTCCCTGTGGCACGCACGTCTCCCTCGATAAGATAAAGTCCCGCTGTGGTAAGTGGCGTTTCCACTTCGATACGACGATCCCAGTGATTGGCACGCGGTTCCAACGTCAGATTCCACTCGGCGACTTGATCCAGCACGTAATCGTCCAGCTTGACTTGGTCGAACAGCGAACCAGGTGAGCTCAGATTGGGAGGTTGTTCGTTGTTGAGTTTGCCGAATTTTGTATCGGGCCGCTGCGGATTGAAGTTCCTATAGTAGGTCTTGGTATCCACGAGAATTTTTTCGATATCGACATTGCGAGCCGTGAAGTTGATTTGCGTGGCGTTGCGAAATAACAGGCTCAGCTTCGCCTTGGTGCCCGCCAATTGGCTCGGAGTCGGATCGAAGTTTAGACGCGGCAGGAGAATACTGTCGAGCAGAGTTTGCTTGTTGCGATTGCCATCATCCCCCCAGCGTTTGATGTGTGATGACAATCGCTCGGCTGCTTGTGGATACTGCCGTCGATTGAGGAAAATCTGAACCAATTGATACGACGCTTGTTCGCTATGGCTGCTATCTCCCGTTGCGAGCTTTTGAAAAACTCGAATCGGATTGAATTCATCTGGCAATGAGAATCGCTGAATGCCACTGGCCAGTTTGGCAATCGTTTCGGTTTCCTGCAGTGTATGAATTGCAGCGATCCCGTGCTCGGATTGCGAGTCATCATCGCTGGTACGACGAAACAGCCAAGCATCTTGTTGCAGCGTATCGACGGAGAATTGTTGATTGAGGAATTGTCCCCAAGTGAAACGAGCTTGATCCAGTGTGGCCGGAGATTTTTCAGCTTGCGCCAACGACCAGCGATACCGCTCACCATCGCTGTTTGCCTCCTCCCAAGACGAGGGAACACTGTATAAAACCGGCTTTTGCTCGGCGTCGACAGGTGCCGCGCGGAACGCGGTCGCGCCATCGTTCTCCAAGTCTAAATAATCGGGTAACTGCGACAGATCGGTCGTCCCCTGCAGTCGCCACTGCTGCATGGGCCCGCGACCAATCGCAATCGCACCAGCTTGCGCCAAGTGCATGTTGCCGATCAAACCTGAATCGACCTTAGAATCGCTTTTTGTCGCCAGCTCCAATGCTTTCACCCGCCACTGGATAGCTTGCAACCGGTCCTCTTCTGTGATGTCAACTTGTGCGCCATTGCGTGCCACACCCCGATCGTAGCCACGCGTGAACTGATTGTCGGCGACGATCCCGCAGTGCTGAGCACCAAGCAATTGACTGGCCGCAGTGTCCAGCACTTGATATTGATCAGGATGTTTGTCCAGAGCTACTGCCAAATCTGCGTCGAGCTGGCTGAACAATCCCAGATTCTGTTGACACTGCAGCAGTGCCGTGAGCGATTCGACGACTTGAGGCGCAGTGGCATCGGGCTCCGCAATAACTTCGCGAAATTTTTTGGAAGCGTCGGCGAAATTATTGTCTTTCATCAGCCCCCTAGCCTGAGACAATGTCGTCGCAATTTGTTCAGAGTCTGCGGCCCAGACCATAGTTGCCACCCAAGTTAAACAGGCTAAAGTGCACAGTATTCCGACAGTTCGCGAGACGACCAGTCCGAATGGGGAAGAGGGAGTGCGCCGCATGATTTCTCTCCAGAGCTGCAAGACGAGAACTAGATTCCATTAGATTCAGTTGTACCACAACAGTGCAGACGCCACCTAGCCTTGACCAGTTCCCAAAATTCCCCCACGTACGTCAGGCTTTCCTGCCTGACACAACCGTACGTCAGGCTTTCGTGCCTGACACTCCAGGCTGTCCTGGATTAACTCTTCCGATTACTCTCATTGACCACCACTCTCGCTCAGTGGGCTGCTTTCAAGGTGAACCTCAGGCGCTAGCTCGTTGGAGTACAGCCTTTAGGCGCATTTGCATGTCAAACTACCCTGAGGCGGCTAAAGCCGGGACTCCAGCGCGGAGTGGCGCTGTCCGATTAGCCTGTTGAACCAAATATTTTATCCAACTTCCTAGCTCGAAGAACCTTCCTATGCCCCACTCCAGCTTTCCTGGCTTTCCCCCAGACACATTGAAGTTCCTGATCGACTTGCGCGAGAACAACAACCGCGATTGGTTCAACGCCAATAAAGACCGTTACGAGCAGAGCGTTGTCCAGCCCGCTTTGGAACTGATCCGAAGTCTCGAGCGACCACTTGCCAGGGTTGCACCGCTGCTACGTGTCGAAGCTAAGAAAATGGGTGGATCGCTCATGCGCATCTACAAGGACACACGATTCTCCAAAGACAAGACACCTTACAAGACCAACCTTGGCATCCAGTTTCGCCATCAACACGGACAGGACGTACATGCACCGGGTGTCTATTTGCATATTGATCCCGACGAGTGTTTCTTGGGAGTGGGTACCTGGCGACCACCGTCGGACGCATTGAAGAAGATTCGCGGCTTTATCGATGACAATCCCACGATATGGCGCAAGGTTCTTACGAACAAAAAATTCAAAGAATCATTTACGATGCACGAAGACCGGCTGAAATCGACGCCACGCGGTTACGACAAACAGCATCCGCTGATCGATGAACTTCGCCAGCAGAGCTTTATTGGCATGTCCGCATTGACCGGCAAACAAATCCAGAGTCCCGAACTGACCGCTCTCATACCCAAACTGATCACTGCCGGAAAGCCGCTGATGCTTGCCCTATGCGAGGCACTTGAACAACCCTGGTAGAGGGTAGATTGGCGAATGCAGATGTATTGCCCACGAATAACGCCAATGCACGCGAATCGACGATGCCAGTCGCTTGTCTTTAGTTGATTCAGGCCAAATGCATGCTGTAAATCATTGCGCTCGCGATATTAGGCTACATGCATATATCGCGTAACCCATCTTTTTGCCGCACATCTTTTTGTCGGAAAATATTGGCGGCTGATGGTGACCGACCGTGGACATACACTCAGCCCAGACTTGGTCAACTCTGAGACCGCCGACAAAAACATGTGTGGCAAAAAAATAAGGCTCTATGGAAGAATGTGTGGGTGGATTCGCAGGGGGATTTAGGTTTTCTGAGGCATGGGAGGATAAAAACAATTCCTAAAGAATGCCCTGCCGCATGGTGACACACGGCAGAGCTGGCGGATTGTTTCCACCCTCGACTGGTTATCCCTCGTTGGGTTGCTCCTCAGCAGAGCCCAACTCCGTTTAGCCAGCTAGATTTATTATAAAAAGAATTTCGCGAGCCGGAAAATGAAAGCAGCTTGAGCGCCAATCGGTTATGGATGGTTTACCACAACTATCCACCGGAGACGCCCAAGATGCAACTTAAGACTATCCTCAATCGCGTAACACAATACAAGCCCTTTGTGGTGGAGGAGAGCCGGTTGGTTGAAACGGCTTCCGGACCGGAAATCGAAATAACGATGCGTTGCCGAGAAAATGGACTAGCCATCTGCTCAGGCTGTGGCACTCGCCAGCCCGGCTACGACGGCATGCCAACGCCGCGACGATTCGAATTTGTTCCGCTATGGAACATTGCCGTCACTTTGATCTACACTATGCGTCGCGTTCAATGCCGGACGTGTGGTGTTAAGGTAGAAAAAGTTCCGTGGTCTGATGGCAAGAGCAGTTTGACAGTGGACTACCAATGGTTCTTGGCTGGTTGGGCGCGTCGCATGAGTTGGACAGAAGTATCGCGTTGTTTCAGTGTAAGTTGGGATCATGTCTACAACTCAGTAAAACATGCGGTTTCATGGGGATTATCGCATCGATGTCTTGACGGGATCGAGTCGATCGGCATCGACGAAGTGCAATGGAAACGAGGGCACAAGTACCAAACGTTGGTCTATCAGATTGATGCTGGTTGCAAGCGGTTACTTTGGATTGGTCCTGATAGAACTGCGCGAACCCTACTTGGCTTTTTTCGCTTTCTAGGCAAAGAGCGTAACCTAAGAATTCAATTTGTTTGTAGTGACATGTGGCAGGCCTACTTGAAAGTCATAGCCAAGAAAGTTCCTCAGGCAATTCATGTTCTGGATCGCTTTCACATCATGCAGAAATTCAGTAAGGCCATCGACAAAGTACGCGCCGCCGAGGCCAAGCAACTGAAGGAAGATGGCTACGAGCCCCTGCTCAAAGGGAGTCGCTGGTTGCTCCTCAAGCGGCCTGACAACTTGACCGAAAAGCAAACACTG
>JBGSJT010000292.1:0-6469 GCA_041741715.1 Pirellulaceae bacterium
ATGCACGGGGGCAGCGCGTGAGGCGATACTTGCTTGACACAGGACCGGCTCAGAAGTTTGTTAACAAAGACCCGGTGGTCAGTCGAATTGCCAGAGACCGCCGTACTCACGGCGATGTCATCGGTATCTGTGTCCCAGTCCTCGGGGAACTTTGGTCTGGTGTCGAAGGAAGCGGATCCAGGGAGTTAAACGCCTCCCGTTTACTAAATCAACTGTCCAGATTAGTCCTATGGCCTTATGACAAACCGGCTGCAAGGGAGTTTGGCCGACTCTTCAACGTTCTTAAGAAGTTGGGGAGGCCTATGCAACAAATAGACATACAAATCGCTGCAATTGCGTTGTCGCTAGGTAATTGCATTGTGGTAACTACAGACTCGGACTTGTCCGCCATCCCAGGGTTGTCCATTGAGAACTGGCAGGAACCGCCAAAGCCTTAAAATCTTGTATAATCGAAAGCGTCGTTTTCTCGTCGACAACAGTGTCCAAGTCGTTGCACAAGGCGTTCGCCCGCTGCACGAATCAGCCACGTAGTAGCCTCTCTCCGAGAGACGAATTTCTCTGCGTCTCGGAGAGACGCAGCTACGTGGTGCGACCGACCGTCACTTGTCTTCCGTCGACTTGTTGTTGAACAGTTCGTAGTCAAGCGGCGGACCCCAACCTTCGGTAGTGGCTTGACGCAGGCGGGCTCCGGTCTCAGTCAACTCGTACTCAAACGGCTCTCCTGTGAATGGATCGTTGGGAGCAGGCAACTCGAGCACTTCCAAGCTCTCCGGAAAGTTGCCATCGTGCTGGCTGAGATGGTGGCGAACGGCTTCGATGGTTTGCAGGAATTTGACGCGTCGGCCAAAATTATGGCTGGCGACGATGCCTTTGGGCAAGACGATAGGAAGCGGACTTTGCTTCGCCCCTGTACTCGCGAGCAACGCTTTGTCTTTTGCTTCCACCTCAAGCATGGCGGCCATAACACTTTTTGGATCTTGATACGCCAGTGGCTCGACTCGCGCTCGAAAGTCGCAGTAGTGCATGTACAGCCAACGCATGACCCTTTCTTCGGTCGACATCTTCAGGATCTCGTCGGCGGTGAAACCGAGTTTGCCAAGTAGATCGTGTTTGGCCAGGCGTTCTAGAGTGCTCTTGAGCTTCGCGGCTTCTTCCAGCGTGTATTGTTGGTCCATCCATTCGCTGGCCATTTCGGAAAACTCGTTGGCGATCTTGCTCCAAGCATCGCTACCAATCGCCGGAAGAGGTTCATCCAATCGGGTTGGCGACGCCCATAACTCCCACCGCACCACGGGACCGAGATCGTGCAAGGTGGGTGGCAACGCGGCCAGCGACCAGTACATGTTTGGTACGTTGTCGCGCTGCATGGCCAGCTCAAGATTATCAAGTCCCATGTGTGCGAGGGCGGCCCCTACCAATTGACAAACAATAATGGGTGCCGCAGCGCAGTGGCGTCCGCAGGAGATCTGAGCGCGGATCCCTTGGAGTGCATCAGTAACCTCGCCGGCTGCCAAGCGTTGCCGAATCCAGCCACTCATCCCGCGGCCCGCCATTTGTCGCTGCGATTGCATGTCGGGGAGAAGAATCAGGTAAGGCTTTTCGCTGTACAGTGGATACTCCCAATCTGCATAACTCATCGATCCCGCGCGGATAATCTGTCTGGCGAAACTGTCGAACTGCAGTTCTGCCAATTGCGGATCGGAAACATCCATTTCGGCGTATTCTTGCAGACGAGGATAGACGTTCGCCATAAACGTATTCTGTTCATAGGTAATCCTCAGCAAGACGGGGACCGCGTTGCCAGGCTCTTGCTCATCTTCAGTGGGGAGCAAACGAAAGATCGGTTTGCCGGATTCAGCCGCTTGTGGGACCAGCCGCAGTTTCTTTTCGTTCTGAGCATTCAGCGGACTGGCGATGGCGAACACGACGATGAGCGATAGCAGTAGTCGGGGTTTAAAACGGATTAAAGGCATCGTTAGACTTCTCCTTGGATCAACAAGTGGTAATCGTTGGGTTGCAGAATCTTAGGGTTAGCGGCGGGTACTGCTGGTACCGAGCCTTGAATGGTTGCCTGGATCTCTGGTAGCGGTAGTTTCCACGAGGAGGCGCGCAGGGTTCCCCCAGCTTGTTCTGCAACCGGAGGGCGTTGCTTTAGGAGAATACTTTCCCACCCGCGTTTGTCATCAATGGATGATGGCGTTTCAGTGGTCTGTGAGTCGACAGCTGGATCGACTCTCGCAAGACTTTCGCCTCTAGGCATTTGGCTCATCGAAAAAACATTCAGTCCCAGCGAGACACAAGCCACCGCTGCGGCGGCCAGCCCGACCAATCGCCAGCGACTTGTCGTTGCTTTAGTCTGCTGCTGGGCCGCTGCCAGCCCGGCTGCGTAACCACATTGATAGAGCAGTTCTCCGCTGCGATTTACCGGCGGCCCGAGCCGTTGTTGTTTTAGGAAATGCTCAAAGTCTTCATCAGGACAGTTTGGCTGGTCTTCCCGCGTCATCTTCTAACTCCCTATAAACTTGTTTTAGTTTCGCAATTCCTGACTGATAGACTCGCCACACGGTCGCCTTCGACTCGCCAGTGAGTTCGGCCAATTGCTCGAAGGAGAGTTCTCCCCAAACCCGAGCGACGACGAGCTCTCGTTCTCGGTCTTCCAATTGTTGCAGCAACTCCTGCAACTCGAGCTCCTGGGTAGCTTGTTGGATAGCTTCCCGGGTTGCTTCTCGGGCCGCTTTTCGCGTTTCGTTTTGGGCATCGATTCGGCTGGAGCGATCCCCATCGGAACCTCCACGTTGATTGGCTATCGCAACGGCTTCACGCTGCCGCCGGCGGCTGGTTGACACGCGCACATTGCTGGCCAGCCGCTTGACGACAGTGAACAGCCAAGCGTTGCAGTTATCCGGGACGGGCTCTTCCACGGCCAACTTGATAAAGGCCGTCTGAACCACATCCTCCGCCTCTTCGCAAGCTCGATCCGCAAACGCGACCAGCACCGGCCAGTACCGTTCAACCAGTTCGGTCAGTTGTCGTGCGTCAATCGGCATGAGGCTCTGCTAGGGGCGTAACATTTGCATGGCAGCGGGTGCCTTTTTTTCTATTCAGAGCCCATTCCGAACCGGGCCAGTTACCATCATGACAGCGCCGCGGTCGAATTTGTTTCAGGGAAATTCGTGAATTTCCAAAGGCTGGGGAGGCGGGTGGAGCTTTCGGGCTCAACGGTAGATGTACTTGACGACCTGGGTATTGACCTAGACCGTCTTTAGACTCAGTTAATCGCGTTCTCGCTTTTGGTTATAATGATTGTAAACTGCGAGCAGAACTAGGAGAAATCGAAATGACGAAGGTTGTTCAACTGGACGTTGCTCAGGCTACGTTGAGCCAGCTCATCGCCGATCTGAAGCCCAACGAGGAAGTCGAAATCGTTCACAATAAGATGACTGTCGCCCGCATCGTACCACCGAAGAAAGCCACGCCTCGCTTTGGGAACTGCGAAGGGATGTTGATCATCGTGTCCGACGACGATGAGCATTTGAAAGACTTTGCGGAGTACATGTATTGAGACTGTTACTTGACACCCACACATTATTGTGGTTCGCCTTAGGGGATAAACGCTGTAGCGCTAAAGCCCGCCAATTGATTGAAGATCCAACCAATGAAAAATGGGTCAGTCCGGCGAGTCATTGGGAATTGGCAATCAAGATTGCGTTAGGACGATACTCTCTTTCAGGATCCTTTGAAGACTTTGTCTATGCTGCGATAGACTCCAACGGCTTCTCAACAATACCGATACTACCAAAGCATACGGGAATGCTCATTCATCTGCCACATCATCATCGTGATCCGTTTGATCGCCTTATGATCGTTCAGGCGATGGCGGAGCTGATGGCAATCATTAGTATTGACGAAGCGTTTGACGCGTACCCCATTCAGCGTTTTTGGTAGAGGACTGCTTGCCCTTTCCGTCCAGCATGATAGTCGTTACTCTTTGAATCTGCTGGAACACTTTCGGATAGACTCATTGCACGGGTGGCGAGACTTTCACGTCGCCAAGCTCAAGTTGCTCTCCGGGTGCGGTGAGTGATACACTCTGAAAATCAGAACCATATACTGTGAACATGTACTCGACCCCGGCAACGATCCCATCAAGTTGAAAAGCACCGTTGGCATCCGTCACAGTCTGGCCTCCAAATTGAAGCATCATGGAATTCTTGCGAGTCACCACCATGCCGTATGTAATTTTCTGCATGGGTAGGATGTCGCTACCATCTGGCTTGAACAAGCGGCCCCGCACCGATCCGACGTCTTGCAATGAAATGACAACCGCTTTGCTCTCAGACGCAACCTCGGCAACAGCGGCCTTCTTGCGATCCGCGCTGATTGCGTGAACCACCGTTGTTTCTTTGGTCCTGCGGACGCGAAACTTTCCATCTTCTCCGCTGGTAGCTCGCCAATTGATTTTCAGCGACTCCCGCCCTGCCCCGCTGATCGTACAATCTGCTTCTGCAATACCACTCGCTTGATTCACAACCACGCCGACCAACTGAGGAAGGGCATCTTCAGCTTGAGCATGGCTCTGGAAGTCCAATTCCAACTCGGGCGTTCCGGAGACGTTGAACTCCATGCGGTCGCCAGGGCGTTGGTTTTGTGAGCCTAGTTCCGCGATTCGATAGGTTCCCTCTCCCAGGAAAAACTCAAATTCGCCTGAAGAGTTCGTGGATACCAGCAATTCGAACAGCGGTTGTACCGTCTTGCGTAAATTTCGAGGGTTATCCAACTGGACCCCTTCGAGCAAACTAAGCGCTCGACCATACCTTTCAACGAACAGCCGTCCGTCCCGCACAGGCTCGCCCGATTCCACATCGCGCACCGTCCCAGAGATTCGCGTGATTGGCTTTAACGTCAGGTCGATCCCTTCGACGGGAGTGTCCTTGCGAACGGCGAATCCCTCGATGAACGCTGCTCCTCGTCGTCTGTCCCTTACGACCAGCATGTAAATCTGTTCGGGCGCAACAAACAGTTCGTAATTACCATTGGAATCTGTACGAGCCTCACCACGGAAGCTTGGCGAAGAATAGCCCGCACCACTGGCCTCGATCAAGATACCGGGTGCTGGATTACCGGCGCTGTCGCGAATGGTTCCGCGTACTGGAACAAGTCGCTCGAGTTCGATAACTACTTCAGCAGAAGTGTGCACCAGCGGATCGTATCGGACCTGAGCAGTCTTAAGTTCTGGAGTTCCCGTCCTGAATACCACAATCTCCTGCTGCCACTTTGGGAACCAAGAAAACTCGACTTCTCCTTCCGCACTCGATTGCTTGGCGAGCAAGGCAGAGTAAGCCGATACACTGAACGGCGCCGCGTTGGGGTCTTTACGAAAGAAGCTCGCGGATAATCGAACATTCTCAACTGGCTGGCCGAGTTCATCAACCGTTTTGAATCTGGCTGGCGTAGCCCCGGTCAATTCAAGTCGCTCTGGTTGGTCTAGCGGAAACTCCGGTTCGCTGGAAATCATGTCCGCTTGGTCTTCTTTAGATAGGACGTAGGATCGAAAATCAAATCCAACATCCTCTTTCCAAGCGATGACCGATTCGACCCGTTCGGACGAGGGTACTCTTAATGATCCGATACCCGAGTTCGGATCAATGGTGACGGCATGTACGAAAGGTGATCCAAGATGAAAGGCCAGATTCGCATCCACGATTGTTTCTCCTTTACCATCCACCACCTGCGCGCGAATCGTCTTGGGTGGAGCAAGCTGGATCGCAACTGAGTCGATCACATTGCGTTCGTCTTGGCGATCAAACCGGTAGTATCCAAGCTGGTCGCCCGCAGCATCGGTAGCAACGAGGCCAACCCTACTCAATCTGAGTTCGGCTGGGTCGAACTCGAATGCAAGGCTAAAATTCCCGCTGGCATCGCTGACCACAAGAGTGTCGCTTGTTGGACCTCCCGCGCGGAAGACTCGCACCACAGCGCCACTTACCGGTTCATCGCGGTCATTCACGACACTGCCCGAAACCGTTACACGCGCGTCGGCCAGGTTCGTCGCAGTTACCTCCGCTTGATCATTGGCCGTCGTCTTGTTAACTTCCTGCAGCACCGGCCCGGCGGCAAGTTTGGGAATGGTAAACAGAACGGCAAGCAACACCGAGCAGAGTACGGTTGTTGGCAGGGTGAATTGGGACAGAGGTCGCCGCGAGCCCTGGTGGTTCAGGATCGCCCGCACGCGTCGCTCCAAGCCAATCGGCTTCGCCATTTGCATCGCCAACGAACCGGTTGAAGTCTGAAATTCGCGTGCCACGTTGACTAAGTGTTGAGCATAGTCGCTTGGGATGACTCCGTTCGATAGGACACTGTCGTCGCAGGCAAGTTCGCAGGCGCTGCGCATTCTTCGATGCGCACGCCACACCAATGGATGAAACCAGTAGAGACTGCACACGATTCGGCTGAACAGTTGCCAGAGAAC
>JBGSJT010000293.1:0-48518 GCA_041741715.1 Pirellulaceae bacterium
CAACCAGGTCAAGGCCGATTACAGACTGGACAGGCGCAACCGGGGCTACGCGGTGGCCAAGTTAACGATGGTGGCAATCCAACAAGTGGACCGTCGACGCGACGCGCGTCGGATGAAGCGACGGCGAATCCAATCACTGGCGAGGGATTCCGGGAGTGGTCGGATCGCCTCCGCGACGTCGAGGAATTGGTGATCGATCCCGAGTTGCGATGGCAGGCGACTGAGATTCGACAAGCGGCCCGTGACATTCGATCCGAGATGAAGAAACATGCGGCTGAGCCTCAGTGGGCGGAAGTGGAAGAGATGGTGTCCAAACCGCTGCAGGAATTAAAGCGCAAGGTGTCTGATGAATTGGTCCGTCGGGCTGCTGAGAAGACCGAGATTGTTCCGCTTGATCGCGATCCCGTACCCAGCGAATTTACGCGTGGGGTGCGCAAGTACTTCGAAAACCTAGGGAGTGGCCGCTAGTGTTCGAATCCCTCATCCTCGGAGCTCGCGATTGGTGGCCGGTAGCGGCGGTGCTGGCTACGTTGCTGCTGGTTTTAGTCCTATGGAGCTACGTGTCGCGCGCGCGACTAACTCCGCTAACTTTTTTAGCCATGTTATTGAAGCTGGCCGCAGTGGCTGCATTGGCGTTTTGTCTACTCGAACCGATGCAGCGTTCGGAGCGGCCTAGACCCGGTGCAAACGTGTTGGCGTTAGTCGTCGACAACAGCCGCAGCATGGAGATCCGTCCTCCCGGTGCATCGCGGAGTCGCATCGAAAGCCTACGTCCGCGACTGGACACGCGATCTAGTTGGCAGGCCCGCTTGGCGCAGGACTTCGATGTCCGTCGCTACGCTTTCGCGCAACGTTTGCAAGCTGTTGATAGTTTGGAGGAGCTGCTATTTGATGGCAATCATTCTTCCTTGGCGGATTCGCTGGCAACTCTGCATTCACGTTTCGCCACGCGCAACGTGGCGGGAGTCTTATTGTTCACCGACGGATTGGCCACCGATGATCTGCAGCGTGTCCTGCGCGATACCGTGTTCCGCTTCCCGCTGTTTCCGATACTTGCTCGCTCGGGCGAGACACTCCGCGATCTTTCGCTTAGTCAGCCCAGCGTGCTCGTCTCATCGTTTGAATTAGCTCCGGTCAGTGTCGAAGCGAGTCTGCGCGCACGCGGTTTGGCTGGGCGTGATATCGCCGTGCGGCTGATCGACCCCAAGGGGAAAACGCTGGACCGACAAGTTGTAACGTGCGACAACGAAACATTTGAGCAGCGTGTTCGCTTTCAGTTCCAACCGAGTGAGCCGGGATTGCAGATGGTCGAAATGCGAGCGCAGTTAGCGAGCGAGGATAGCGACGCTCCTGAACTTAGTAGTCAAGTGGAGGCCACCATGGTCAACAATCGTTGCCTCATGGCGGTCGACCGGGGAGGGGGGCCGTATCGCGTGCTCTACGTGTCGGGACGACCGAATTGGGAATACAAGTTTATTCGCCGCGCGCTGGAGGAAGATATCGAGCTGCAGTTTCATGGTCTGGTGCGCATCGCCAAAAAAGAGCCAAAGTTTAGTTTTCGCGATCAAGTGGTCGAGTCGGCCAATCCACTCAAAGCCGGTTTTAGCGATGATGAAGAAACAGTTGAGCAGTACGATGAACCTGTGTTGCTGAAAATTGGAGAAGGCTCTGCCGAAGCGCTCAAGTCGGGGTTTCCAAGTGGCGAAGAGGACCTGTTTGCTTACGACGCCATCATCCTGGATGACGTGGAAGCAAGCTTTTTCACTCAACAACAGATGCTGTTAATGCGTCAATTTGTGGCCGAACGCGGTGGCGGTTTACTGATGCTTGGGGGGCAAGAGAGTTTCTTGGGGGGCGCGTATCGCGATACGCCCCTAGGAGATATTCTGCCGGTTTACCTGCGTGGCAATGAAGATGCGCAAGACAAATCAGCAGCCGTGCGGTATCGCCTCACGCGCGAGGGATCGCTCGAACCATGGTTGCGTCTGCGTCCCAATCAAGCAGAAGAGATCAAACGCTTTGAAGAGATGCCCGATTTTCTGACTTGGAATGCAGTGGCCGATCTCAAACCAGGCGCGTCACTTCTGGCGGAAATAAACACACCGCGTGGTCCACAACCAGGGCTGGTTGCGCAACGTTTCGGCAAAGGTCGCACCATGGCTTTGTTGGTCGGCGACTTTTGGCGGTGGAGTATGCGCCGCGCAACACTAGAGACAGATGACCTGGCGCAGAGCTGGCGGCAAATGGCGCGCTGGCTCACTAGCGATGTACCGCGACGAGTGCAGGTTGAGATCGCTCCACCGGTCGAATCGCTGAAGCCTCACCAAATCACAGTCTCGTTGCGCGATCCAACCTTTAAACCGCTCGACAATGCCACCGTGCAACTGGCCGTGACGGAACCCGATGGACGCAAGATCGAAGCTGTGGCCATCGCCGATCCCAAACGACCTGGCTACTACGTGGCGGAGTATTGGTCAGCCAGCGACGGCGGGTATCGCTGTCGCGTCACGCCGACCAGTCCCGATGGTGAACCGCTACAGATCGTGGAGACCGGCTGGACCGCGCAGCCCAGCGCGGCTGAGTTTGCGAGGATCGAGCCCGATATAGAAATACTGCAACAGTTGGCCAAGGCTTCTGAAGGTGAAGTGGTCCCGATGGAGGGGCTCGACGCATTTGTGGCTTCATTGCCCACGCGCAAAGTCCCTGTCACGGAATCGCGAATCGAGCCGTTATGGCACCGTCCGTGGTTAATCCTGCTGGCTATCGGATGCCTGTGCCTAGAGTGGGGAATCCGGCGCTGGCAGGGACTACCTTAATTCGCCTACGTAAACCTCAGGCGCTAGCCGTGGGCTCTGGGGGAGTGCGAGAATACCCAAGGTGCCCACGGCTAGCGCCTGAGTTCACGGAATCAACAGGGCTTCGAGCAAACAGAGAGTCATGGATGACAACAAGAACTGCAAGAAAAGTATCGACTATGCTTAGTACACGAACGCATTGCAAATGCGTGATGATGGTTATCATCACGCTGTGCTTCAGTATTCTTCTTCCATGGGATACTAATAAACTAGTCGCGCAAACCGATGACTCCCCCGCCACCCTAACCGAACATTTGATCGTGGTCGTTGGAGCGGCTGGAAGCAAAGAGTACGAGAGCGAGTTTGTCCAATGGGCGAAACCGTGGCAAGCACTAGCCGCGCAGCAGAAATGGAAACTGACGTTAATTGGCGAAGAGAGCTCGACTACTGAGGCAACTCGATCGGGCGGCCAGAATGCTGATACGCACCATGCTGCTCTCCGGAATGCCATCGCGGAGCATGCAGCCTCGAGCGATCGACTGTGGATCGTATTGCTCGGACACGGAACCTATGCAGCTAGTGCCGCGAAGTTCAATTTGGTGGGGACCGATGTTTCCGCCAAGGAATTATTAGCTTGGCTAAAACCACTGACGGCTCCGGTAGTAGTGATCAATTGTTCGTCGGCGAGTTCCCCGTTTCTGACTGAATTGGCAGGGCGTGACCGCGTGTTGCTCACGGCCACGCGGGCGGGTAGCGAGATCAACTTTGCGCGTTTTGGAAAATACTTGTCTCAGTCGCTCACGGATATGACTTCGGATGTTGACCACGATCTTGAGGTATCGCTGTTGGAAGCGTTTCTGGCAGCCACGGCGCGGACCGAAAGGTTTTATCGCGAGGAGTCGCGGTTAACCACTGAGCATGCATTGTTGGACGACAATGGTGATCGAGCTGGAGTGAGCGGTGATTTTTTTCGCGGCGTACGCCCCATCAAGTCGGCTAGCAAAGGAGCCGCCATTGATGGCTCGGTGGCCAAGCGGATCATCCTCTTCTCATCACCGGACGCCCCCCACTTAACATCTGAGCAACAGCAGCAACGAACTGAAATAGAATCTGACCTCGACGCTCTGCGGAACCGGAAAGCGACGATGTCCGAGGAAGATTATATGGCCGAATTGGAGCAATTGATGCTACAATTGTCAAAAGTATATGACTCGGCGGAGGCTGGATAGTATGTCGTGGATCGCTCCGTCGCTCAACGCACAAATCTCGACGCACCAAGTCGACATGGCGACCATCCGAAAAAACATGCGACAAAAAAATGTGCGGCAAAAATATGGAGTTCCTCTATAGATGCATAGAAGAACGGACTTCTGGATAAAAGCCTGAAGATGCATCGAAGCATCTCTCCGGTATCGCATTTTTTTGCCGCACATCTTTTTGTCGATTGATCGCTTGCTTGTTTAGACTCCCTGCGGTCTGGCGACCGCAGCTACGTTTAAGAAGCGACAGATAATATTAGTCGGTCGATGCTAACAAACTGTCGCTTTCCACCTATGCGCTGCCAGCGGGATTGAAGTAGTTGGGCTCGGCACCGGTCTTCCATTTGATGTTGCAACCGACACTTGGCTTTTGCTGTTCGGGGATGGCTTGGTTGTTCAGCAGTGCTTCGAGCGCGGCGCGGAGATCGCTTCCGTTGGGTTCTGTCCCTTGCTTGGGGCGCGTGTCGTCGAGTTGGCCGCGATAAACGAGCTTGAACTCGGCATCGAACAGAAAGAAGTCGGGTGTGCAAGCGGCTTTGTAGTCCTGGGCTACTTGTTGGGTTGCGTCAAACAAGTATGGGAATCGATAGCCTTGTGCGGCCGCTTCTTGTTTCATCTTGTCGGGCGCGTCATCAGGGTAGGCCACGGCGTCATTGCTGCCGATCCCCACGACGCCGATCCCCTTAGCTTGATATTCGTCCGCCAGTCGCGCCAACTCCGGTGCCACGTGTTTGACGTAGGGGCAATGATTGCTCATGAAGACCACGAGCAAACCTCGTTGACCACGAAAATCATCCCGCGCCATGAGCTTGCCATCGTAGTTTTCGAGTGAAAAATTGGGGGCTTCGGTCCCCAAAGGGAGCATCGTACTAGCGGTGCGAACCATGCGTGAGTTTCCTAGCAGAAAGTGCGTTGATTAAGTCTAATCTTTACGGCTGGTGACTTCGAGCAGATGGTAGCCGAACTGCGTCTTGACTGGTCCATGCACGGTGTTCAGTTCGCCGTTGAAGACGACTTCATCGAACTCTTTGACCATTTGACCGCGTCCGAACTCTCCCAAGTCACCACCGCTGCGACCTGAAGGGCAAGAGGAGTGGGCCTTGGCAACTTCGGCGAAGTCGGTGCCACTCTCGATTTGTTGTTTCAGTTCTTCGCATTTAGCTTCGTTGTCGACCAAGATATGTCGTGCCGCCGCGCGTGCCATGTTGTTTTCCTCAGATTAAGATTTGCAAACTTGTTCCCTACAATTTAAGCCCTCAACGCAGCTCGTAAAAGGGGGTGGCGAATTCCCTTTTGGTCTTTCCGTTCGTAGTTGCGCTGAACCACGCCGCTGAATGCGCTCAAAGCAGAGTTGCGTAGTGCTTGCTCAGATTGCGGGACAAGTTCCGCGTTACCTTGATTGGCAATCGCAATAAAAGCGAACAGAGAGATATTGAGTGTGTTTCGTAGACTCACTTGATGTCTCCCATTTTTTAGCGGTTGAGGGACGAAAACATAGCCTGGAGTTCACGGACTCACCGCGATGGCGGAATCGATCACCCCCAAAGTCCTTGCGGACATAACAACTCTCAGTTGGAGCTTAACACGAATCCGCTTCTCAATCCAAACAAGTCTGGTTCCGTGTGCAAAAAGGAAACGATCCGACAAAAAGATGTGCGGCAAAAAAATGAATGTCATCGAAGAGCTAGAGCTAGTCACGGGCTCACAGGGGAAGGAGGTGGCGCACGGCGAATCGAGTTGGACACACTTGGCGGGTAGGGTGTGTCCTAGTGGTGAGATCGCAATCAGCGTGGTGCAAGTCGGGTTCGGCAAGAGCGACACGAACAACTAGGCAAACTTGTAGCAGTCAATGCTGTGAACAATTTTTGTATATCAATTGCCGTCGCCATTGACCAAGAAGTGAATAATGCGCGTGGCGTGCCCCTGGCTTCGCGCATCGGCATCGGTGGCGATACGCAGCTCCAGCTCATGCCGGCCTGACTTCAAGTTGGATGACAACATTTTAGCCCAGGGCAAATGGAGCGTGGGACTCCACTGTGTGAACAGATCACACGACTCCCAAGCTTGATCATCAACGCGAAACTCCAACTTTCCCGTATCGGGGCCTGAAGCGACGAACACGCCGATGCCAATTCCAGTAAATCGTAGCTTCATCGTTGCACCAGGTGTTTCCGCAATCAGGGCTGGCGCATCGACAAATCCTGCGCGCGTGCCTGCCTTATCAGTTGGCTCCCACGAGTTGTCCAAGGACCACCCATCACCCACGCTCGCTTCTCCATTTTCGATGACATCGGCAGGTCCAACCAGTCGCCCGTGAAAATAGCTGGCTGGGTCAAGCGGTTCCGGTAGTGGCGAAGCTGTCGGCGAATAATCGTTCGTCGTTACGTTTCCGGCTGCGGTCAGCAAGCGCTCAATTGCTTGGGCGTACAATTCATGACCAAACGGGGCGGGATGTAAGTTACGGAAATCCTTTTCCCAAGTGAACTCACCTGCAGCAATTCGTTCGGTTACCTCTTTGGCAAGATTGACGGACGGAATTTTGTAGTGCTCAGCAACGCGTTCGTGGCTGACAATCACGGAGGGGGGCACACCGGCTTGGTAATCTCGCAGCTTACCTGGATCGGCGAAATGCAGTAATACAATATCCATGCTCGGATTTGCCAGCCGAGCTTGACGGACGATTCCCTCCATTCCACGAATCTGTTCTACGTCTGAGAAACCGTTGGTATCGTCATTCACCGCCGCTTCTTCGAACAACAGATCAACTGGTCCGTGTGCGAGCACATCGCGTTGGAAGCGAAATGCGCCGGGCGTTGAGCCGAGCGAAGAGATACCAGCGGCGATGAAATCGAATCGCGTATTCGGGAAACGCCGACTAAGGTTCTCACAGACCCTAGTTCGCCAACCATTGGACGCTGTAATCGACCCGCCGAGAAACGCAACTCGTCCTGTTTTTTCATTTTCGAATTTTGCAAGGCAATTCGACAATCCATTTCGTAATTCAAAATAGTCATATCCAAACGGAGTCGTAGGTTCGGTGACTTGGTCCGCGAAACCGGTATGAGTGAGAACAAAGTTCACGATCCTGGTCGGGTCGCGTACGCTGTGAGGATGGTGATTGCAACCCGGCTTTGAGATCAATGTCATCGCTCCCCCGAGCTCGGTATAGCGATGTTTGATGAGCAGCGAATTCTCTTCGATGGGAACGACATCATCGGCTGCGCCGCAGATATGTAGCAAGGGGATTTTCGCTTGTGCCAAAGGTGCTAAGTTGTCGACTGGGTTTAGGGCATAGGCCAATGCTTCCTCTTCGTTCAGGCCATAAGCTTGTTTGCACCGTTCCCAGTCGGCCAAAGATCCTTTACCGCGTCCTTTGCCGCCAGGCCAGCTTTTGAAATCGCACACCGGCGCGTCGTTATAGATACAAGCGACATTCGCCGGGTTCTTGGCGGCCCAGTTAAGAGTATACAAACCACCGCGACTAAAACCTTCGAGCACAACTTTGTCATTTAAATTGTAGGTCTTGGTCACCAAGGCATACATGGCAGCCATGGCGGACATCGCCACGGGTGATCCATAGAGATTCTGCATGTCGACATAGGCAACATGGAAGCCTTTTTCGAGCAGCGCAATATCTGCTTGGGGTTCGTGTCCAAAAAATTCCGTTCGCCAAATCCACGGGTTGCCCAGCGCAGCTTGCTTGGGTGCGATCAGAAATGCGTTTCGGTCTTCAACCTTAAAGCTGATCTTTTCCCAGCCCTGCCACGTTTCAGCACGACTTGTGCTTGGGGAAACGCACGCGATAAGTGCGAAGCCAATTAGCGCGAAGGTTCGCAAGGTTTCACAGCTGATGGTTATTCTTGTTTTTCTGTTCATCAATCGTACAATCTCGGATACTTGGGTGGCCAAAAGCGCGGATGCAATCTGCGACGGCGCGCTGCGTATTTTCGTGGGTCGCTCCTGCCGGATGTGACATGCAAGTGCGCAAACGCTAATCACTCGCTGATTCGATCGCCTGTCGCAACCGTGCGCAATGAACGCCACTCCGCTGCAGTGTAGCACGCATCATGGTCACACAGCAACAAGTTCAGTCAAATGCACGAATTCGAAAACAGGCCGACAAAAAGATGTGCGGCAAAAAGATGGACGCGTAGTTTTTTAGCGCGTATTCCCCACGAGTGCCCTAATGTTCGTCCCTGCTCGGCGAGTGAGCGATGGGACATCGGTCTTCGGCGCAAGTCGACTAACCATGAAAACTGGTTCACCTGCGATGCAAGATCGCGGGGGTCCACCATCGACGATGTATGGTACAACAAGCTCGGCGAGAGAGTCCCACCTCAACCGGCGGAACGTCTTTCCATTGACTCTTCGGCGGGTAACCGCAGATCGGCAAAGAGGGGTTTGAGCGAGTCGACGGAACGAATGTGCAGGTCGCGTTGCGGAAAGGCAATTTCAATGTGATACCGCGCGAATTCGCGTACGATCGCGTTATTCAGTTCATTCACCACGTCAATATACAAATCGCGTTTGGGTATGAATACTCGCAGCTCCAGGTTGAGCGTGCTGTCGCCGAAGCTTTTGAAGAGCGTTGTCGGCGGGGGCTCGTTCATTACAAAGGAGCAGCGGCGAGCGATGCGCAACAAGATGGCTTGGGTCTTTTGTACGTCGGTGCCATAAGCCACACCGACGGGCAAAACCACGCGACTAATTGGATCGCTGAGCGTCCAATTGATCACGTTGTCGGTAATGAACGTCTTGTTAGGGACGATCATCTCGCGACGATCAAAATCGGTGATGGTGGTAGCCCGCATTTGCATGCGTGTCACGTTGCCGGTGACTTCGCCGACGGTTACTAAATCTCCCAAGCGAATCGGGCGTTCGAAGAGGATGATCAAGCCACTGACCAAGTTTGCAAAGATTTCCTGCAGTCCGAAGCCGAGTCCCACAGTCATGGCGGCGGCCAACCATTGCACGCTAACCCAAGAAACGCGAATGACTTGGCAAGCGACCAACAAGCCGATCAGGGTCACTGTGTAGCGAACTAGTATTGCTATTGCCTGGCGACCGCCATGGTCTAAGGGCAAGCGTTCGAGAATCGTCAACTGCAAGAGCCCGGGGAGCCGAGCGCTCACTGTCAAGGTGCCAAAGACGATGGCGATGGCCAACAAGATGTCGGTCAGGGTGGTGGGGACGGAGTGTTCGGTAGTGCGAATCGATTCGTTTCCATCTTTGTCGATGTAGGCTTCGGCTACAGACTCGATGTTTGGCCACAATTCGACTTGATCCAGCACGCGTAGGGCGGGCAAGACGCTGTCCCAAATGAACCAACCGCAACACATGAGTGCTATGATCGCTGCATAGCGCAACAAGTCACGGAACTCTCGATACGATTTCAATTGGGACTGCACCAAAGGGGTAACAAACAGATCCGCATCGGTTTCGTCGTTCTCATCACCTTCTTCGCCTACGAAATGAAAAGCGTTGGTGGACGCATGGCCAATGGACGGATCGGTCGTGGGCTGTTGAGCGCGGAAGTTGCGGGCCTTGACATCCAACCAGCTCAGGAACATGTGGTGCATGAGTAACACGGCTACGATCGCAGCGCTCGTTTCCGTCATGCGGGCCGAGAGTTGATAGGCAGAAAAGTGGTAACCGGCCAGCGATAGAATCGCGAGTGCCAATGGGGCGAGCGTGGAGATGATCCAGATCGGCAGCCGCGCTTTGACAAAGATACTTTGCGAGTAAAGTTCGTCGTCCCGGAGACTGGTCATCATCCGCCCGCGGGGACGCTGCAAGATTGCGTATTGAAAACTGCACAGGACCATAGCGACGACAAATAACGACCGTTCCAAGCCCTTGAGTCCCGCCAGCTCACCGAACTGCGAGAGTTGCAACAATGAAAGCAGGGGAATACCAATCAGTAGCGTCAATTCCAGCATGTTGCGGATGGCGCTGGTTGCCTTGCTAGGCCAATGAAAGAGTGTTTCTCCCAGTCCACCGCGACGGCAGATTTCACGCAGCAGTTCCCACCCCCATAAAAACAACATGGTGGTCAAGCACGATTGTCCAACGGCCTGCGTCCAGGGAGTGGCAGTGGCCGCGTATTTAAGTCGGAAGCCAATGGCCAACAGCAACAGGGGCCAGCGAGCTGAGAGGACGACGGCAATCATCATCGCGGCCAAGTTAGGCCAGTAACTGGCAATTTGGTCGACTGGGACAGGAGCTGTCAAACGGGTTTGCAACGACAGCAATCTCGCGCGTCCCAACAATAACAACATGAATAGTGATACAACAGCGATGGCTCCAGCCGGTCGACGCAGAAACTCTCCGCCACTGACTCGCAACACTTCCAACCAGCGCTTCGGATTGGAGAGTGCGGCCACGCCGTTTAGGGCTTGTTGCAGATCGCCGTAGCTCATCGGCTCGGCGCTGCGAATCCACATCACCCGTTGATCGAGATACTGTCGAAACTCGTGGACTTGGTTGGCCAGGGCTTGATTGGCCAGTTCCAGTTCGTTCAAGTCTTGCAGGTAGCGATCCTGATCGGTGGATGCCTTGGCGAGAAAATCGCGTTGATCGGTCAGAAGGCCTGTCACGACTTCTAGGACTTGTTGTTGATCGTAGTCAGCCAACGATTGGCTGAACGAACTGAGCATGTCTGCCGCCATTTCGGCAGGGTCGGACATTTCGCGTCGGTCTTGATTGAGCTTCAGTAGTTTCAAATGCGCTTCGGGCATGGCCTTTTGCACAAAAGCGGCCTGCGTTAGAAACTCTTCGTCGCGCGGGAGTTCGTCACGTTGCTTGAGGAGCAATACTCCGGTGGACGAGGTTGCTCCGGCATGTTCGACTTTCTTTTGTAGCTCGGCAAAGGTTTCTTCGTATAGTTTGGCTTTGTCACTAATGGCTTTGATAGTCTTTGATAGCCGTTCAATACCCGCAGCGGTTTGGATGCGCAGTTCGGCAATCTCGGCGTTTTTGACTGCCAACGATTTGAGAGCTGGGTGCGAATTCTCTGCAACCCTGCGCGCCTCTGCGGCCTGACGCTTCGATTCTTCTTTCCGCCAAAGGTCGACGGCGGATTGCCAGCTTTGCAGCAGCTTCTTAGCGTTGGAGACGGTCCGTTTGCTCAGATCGCGTTGCATCGGCAGCAGTTCCGTCATGGCTTCCAAACGCAACTGTTCCACTTTGAGGGTGGCCAACTGCTGTTGTCGACCACGGATGCGGGCGCGTTGCTCAAGCTGTTTGGTGCGTGTGAGGAGGTCGCCGTCTGTGAGTGTGGTCAGCAGTTGCTTCGCATCCGTGACGCGTTTCTCCGCATCGCTCATCTCTTTACTTATCTCCGAGAGTCGCTTCAGGCGATTGTCGCATTCGAGTTCTTTAGCACGCGAGGCGGCTTCATCTATTTCCAATTGGTGCCGCAGTTCCGAGAGCTTGGCCTCCAATAGTGGCAAAGTTGGGTTCGGCTGAAATTCGACGGCTATTGCCGGTGAGGGTTTAGCCAATTCGTCACGCGCGGCTTTTAATAACTCGGGAACGGCTGCCAGTTGCGACTCCAAATCAGTCTTGCGTCGGGCCGAGTCGAGTTCATCGTGCAGCCACTTTGCCGCTTTGCTGAGTCGCTCTAGATGTTCCTTTTTAGCTTCGGCATCGATGTCGGTGAGCGCCTCAACGGCAGCGACTTCCGCGGCAATAGCTTCCGGTGAGAGCGCATCGTCAAGAGCACTGGCTGTTGAGCTGTCGAGATGTGCAGCGGGGACCACGGCATGCGGGCGCAAGGTAGGGGCGGAGGGTCGAGAGATCGGGATGGCTGAGGGGTAGACGAGGGGCTGCGCTAAGTGCCCGGGTTGCGTAATCGTTGAGGTAGGCTGCTGCCCAACGGATGGAAGAACTGAACAACAGAGCAAGCATGCTATGAGCAGCGTTTGAGTAGCGAACGTTGCCGAGTTGAATGCTAATCGATAGGGCATCAGTGTATGTCTCATTAGGAGCTGGAGAGTTCCTGCGACAATAGCCAGTGAGACCGAAGTGCGTCCAGGTCAGAGTGGCGGTTGTCCATCTAGCTTTGATGGCAAAGGGGTGCTAATATAAAGAGCTGGTGTTTCTCACCAATCGATTCAAATTCTGATTCGTCGTTCCCTATTCGCACTCGCGCGAATAGCCAACGGTCGATTCTCTGTTGGAGTTGATCTCCCGGCTCAGCTAATCCAGCTCGCTCGTTGGATTTGCCATTCTGATCTCGAAAGGTGGCTTGCGGTTCGTCCCTGTCTAGTCGACCGTCTTCCGTCAATGGGCTCGCCGTGGCGAGTCTGTTCTGAAGCCATCCCAAACTTGCTTTTCAATCAGAATTTCCAGGAGCCTCATGATGGTTAGCGGTAAGCCCATTCCCGATAAGACGCTGCTCAGAAGCGTCACACAAAAACTGGCCCAGAAAGTAGGCGGATCGGGGAGCAAAATTAATGCCACGGTCAATTCTGGCGTGGTCACCCTCTCCGGTATACTATCGCAGGAGTATATTCGCCGTTCGATCATTAGTTCGATGGCTGGCATTGGTGGCGTACGTCGCGTACTGGATCAAATGGTTGTGGTCCCCCCCAAGAAACGCGTTTAGCTTATAGCAGTGGATCCATCCGCGCCAGCTCGTTGAACTTTCCAGCTAGTGCGCGGCGTTCCAAGTCTAGTAGCTTTTCGACTCGCCGTTGGTGTCGTGGCTGAGGCGAGTAGTGGGCGGAGAGAAATGAGATAATGATCTCCATGGCCAGTTCAGGACCGATGACTCGAGCTCCGATGCAGAGCACGTTCATATCATCGTGCTCGACCCCCTGATGGGCTGAATAGGTGTCGTGGCACAAGCTGGCGCGAATGCCAGGAACCTTGTTCGCCGCTACGCTCACCCCCACTCCGCTGCCACACACTAAGATGCCACGTTGAACGGCACCGGTAATCACCTCCACGGCAACTTTCTCTGCAAAATCGGAGAAATCACAGGGACTGTCTCCGTCAGTGCCACAATCGATGACCATCAGATCGTGACCGCGAAGGAATTCGACCAGCATCGACTTCATCCCGAAACCGGCATGATCGCCACCGATAGCGACTGTTTTGATAGCAAGTTGACTCATCTATCTACCTTGGGAACGACGGAAGGCTACCTTGGGAACGAACAGGGAGGACTTAGCCCTGCGATAAGTGGGTGCCAATGGCACAAGACAGTATTACAGCAGAATCGCCAGTCTGTCGCTAGCGATGGTTCATCACGAATCGCTACGACCGGCTCTACTTCTGGTTCCCAGGCAGAGCCCGGGAACGAGGGTTTCGAACCCGTATTTCATTGTTTCAAATGCTAGCAGGGCTGTGGTGACATTGCTGTAAACCGCGATAGCTGCTAGATTTGCGCGTTGGTTCTTCTTCAGGTTGGAATAGTCCGCGCAGTGTGCCGACTAGCCTGAGTGAGGGAAAGCAACTTTAACACTTTTTTGGGTTCCTCTCCAGCGCTGGCACACGTGATGAACGCTTGAGTTCATCGGCACCATGCACGGGGAGGTTTCTGGGTCAATTAACAGTATGGTCAACCGAAACCTAATTCGCTCGCTCGAAGACGATTCCATCAACTCGCAAGTAGATCTGCTGCTGCCAGAAGATGAGATGGATGACATGATCCTGGAGGGGCTGGAAGGTCTCAATGCCGGATTCGACGTCAATCAAATCGTGGATGGCAAAGTAGTTGAAATCAACAGCGATTATGTCGTCATCGACGTCGGGTTCAAGAGCGAAGGGGCAGTCAGCGTCAATGAATGGGACGAGGGAGAAGAGAAGCCGACCGTCGGCTCGATCGTTAAGGTATTGATCGAGGAGATGGAGGACGAACTCGGTCCCGCCAATGATATCCACGGCATGATCTCGCTGAGCAAACGCAAAGCGGAAAAGATCCTGGAGTGGGAAAAGATGATGTCCGAGGTCAGCGAAGGTCAAGTCGTGACCGGAACTGTGACTCGCAAGATCAAGGGTGGATTGTTGGTCGACATCGGTGTCAATGTCTTCCTGCCAGCCAGCCAAGTCGATATTCGCCGTCCGAACGACATCGCCGACTACATCGGCCGCGTGGTACAGTGCGAAGTGCTGAAGATCGACGAGACGCGCCGCAACATCGTGGTGAGCCGTCGTTCGTTGATCGAGAAGCAACGCGAAGAGGACCGCGAACACCTGCTGGGCGAATTGGAAATCGGCCAGATCCGAAAGGGTATTGTCAAGAATATCGCGGACTTCGGTGCCTTCGTAGACCTGGGTGGTATCGATGGTTTGCTGCACATTACCGACATGAGTTGGGAGCGTATCAGCCATCCGACCGAAATGGTTGCCATCGATCAAGAAATCGAAGTCAAAATTTTGCAGATCGACCGCGAGAAGCAAAAGATTGCCCTCGGCCTGAAGCAAAAGCAGAACAACCCCTGGGACAATATCGAAGAAAAGTACCCAGTCGGTACGGTCATCAAGGGGGAAGTGGTCAACGTCATGAGCTACGGCGCGTTCGTCAAGCTCGAACCAGGGATCGAAGGGCTGGTGCACATCAGCGAAATGTCTTGGACCCGCCGCATCAATCACCCCAACGAATTGGTGCAGATTGGCGACGAGATCGATATCAAAATCCTTGGTGTCGATCCTGCTGGTCAGCAATTGTCCTTGGGGATGAAGCAGACCGTTGCCAATCCTTGGGACGAAGTGATGGACAAGTACCCCGAGGGATGCGAAGTCACTGGCAAGGTCCGCAACTTGACCAACTACGGTGCCTTCATCGAGTTGGAGCAAGGGATCGATGGTTTGCTGCACGTCTCCGACATGTCGTGGACGCGGAAGGTGAGTCATCCGAGCGAAGTGGTCGAGAAGGGACAGGAGCTAAAGTGCCGCGTACTATCGGTCGATCAAGAACGTCGCCGCATCGCGCTCGGCTTGAAGCAGCTCGACAATGATCCTTGGGCCACCACGATCCCCGCCAAGTACCAACCGGGACAATTGGTCAAGGGAAAGGTCACCAAGATCACCAACTTTGGCGTCTTTATTGGACTCGAAGATGGCCTGGAAGGCTTGTTGCATATTTCCGAATTGTCGGACGACAAGGTCGAGAATCCAGAAGAGTTGGTCAAAGTTGGCGACGAGCTAGAAGTGAAAGTCTTGCGCGTCGACACCGACGAACGCAAGATTGGTTTGTCGCGCAAGCGAGTCGATTGGGCTGAGGAGCAGGAGCAAGCTGCCGCTCGTGAAGAGGCGCGTCAACAGCAGATTGTCGACGCCAAGCCCTCCGTTGAGTTGAAAGGTGGTTTGGGTTCGGACGGTCCACTCATTGCACCAGCCGCTCCCAACCCAGAGCAGTAGGCAGTTGAATTGGTGGCTCGGAAAAGAGTCTCCGAGAGATTGCGAAAGTGATGTCCAACAAACCGCCTGGGTACTTGCCCAGGCGGTTTTTCTTTTGGCAGGTCGCTCCTGCCGGGTAGGGTGCGACTATTTGCAAGCTGGGATGAACGCTGCGGACAGGATTAATGGCAAGAATCGGATTTATGGCAACAACCGAAAGACCATTCCCGCAGGAGTGCGCCATTGCAAAGGCGCCGCCACGCGTGCTTGACTTTACAACTACAATTCGGTCACATCGATGTAACGGAACTTGCCGCCAGTTCCTTCGGCCAGTAGTCGAATCCAGCCGCCACTGTTGCGGCTGGGGCCGGAACCGAATTGAATACCGTGGATGGTAGTTCCCGCGCGGGAAGCTCGCGTTTGCAAACTATCGATCTCCTTAAGCGAAGGGGAGGAATCGGCGTCGGTCAGGAAGAAGAGTACGTCTGGGGCCATATTAAGTGCCATGCGTAGGGCGTCGACATGCTGCGTGCCACCTGCTGCGGAGACATCGCGGACGAATCGCATGGCGGCTTCTTTGGAGCGATCGTCCCCCTTAAACAGTTTCGGGCCGCCGTCACCGAGGCCGCCGAAGGGGAGGGGTGAGTCGTTGTAAAAGACGATTTGAAACTGATGCACGGGGCCGAGCGAGCCCAGGCTTTCGAGCAATTCTGATTTGGCTCGTCTCAGTGGAGCACCGCCGTAGCCGAGCATGCTTTCGGAGCGATCGAAGACATACAGAAAACGGGTCCCTTCCCCTTCGATGCCGAAGACCGTCGTCTTGACTTTGGGGACCGAGCGATCTCCTCCGAGCGCCGCTCCGCCGTTGCCCAACCCTAGACCACCGGCGGCCTGTGAAGCGTTGCCACCGCTGTCACCGACTTCGGGCAATAGCCCAGCTAGTAGTTCTTCGGTCGCGGTCGATTGGCTAGTCGCTCCAGGGAGGCTGCTGGCCACGTCCTCACTGGGAGTGGTGCTATCGCTGCTGCCGATTGAAGCAGCGCCGCTGGAATTTAAGAAATAAGCTTCCCCGCCACTCGTCTCATAGACTACTGCCACGCCGACGGGTCGATCGGGATCGCCGCCGGTCCCCTTGGGCTGGGCGACCCACAGCAGACTAATGGTGGCGATCAGACAAAAATGGAAGAGCAACGACAGCAGCCAAGCCGGGATACTCCGCAGCCGATCTTGTCGCGGCAGTTCGGGGATCTCACGTCGCTGCAATCGATCTCGGTTGGGAGGAGAAATGGGCATGATGCTGCCTAAGAAGTTGGAAATTCCAGTTTCATTTGATGGTCGTCTTCGGTACGACCAAACTCACGATAGAGCAGGCTGGGCTGAATGTCCCTGTTGTTCTGATACTTGCTCGAACTGTACTCGCGCACTGCCCCTTCCAATGCGTGATAAATGATTTGACAAATCTGGATACCGGGATAGATGCGTATGGGCTGAACAGCGAACATCTCCAGCGTCCAGTAGCCCTTAAAGCCAACGTCGCCAAAGCCAGCCGTGACATGCACGAATAGTCCCAGTCGCCCCAGGGAACTGCGTCCCTCAATCATAGGAACCAGGTTGTGTGTTTCGGTATGCTCAACGGTGCGGCCCAAATAGACTTGGCTGGGGCTGAGCACCAATCCGCATTCGGGAATCTCAATTCGCCGGTAGCGATTGGGGGTCTTAAGATCGAGGACCACTTCCTCGTAGACCAGCAGTTCATTGTGCAACGACAAATTGTAGCTGTTGGGATTGAGCTGCGCGGGGTCAAACGGATCGATACGAACATCCCCACCAATGCGTCGCTTAATCTCCTCGCCGGATAATATCATGCTCTCAGACCTAAATTGCCATGCGCGGGTATCAACTCACCTGTTATAGACCATCTGAGCGTCGTGGACTAGCTGGAGACCTTTTTAAGTGAGCGGCAGATTTAGAGAACCGATTCCCAGTCTTCGACCCTACGCCGCAGTTGCCAAATGCACTAAGATGTTCAGGTGAGTTACTATTCAGAAGTATGGCGTTCAAGACAGTCTGATGACAAATCTTCAGAGTACAGCCGGTTGGCCCGATGATTTTTGTGGACGGGTGCGTCTATTCCCGCTCCCCAATTTGGTCTTGTTCCCGCATGTGGTACAGCCGCTGCATATTTTTGAACCGCGTTACTGTGACATGCTTATGGACGCCTTGGCCAGTGATCGACTAATCGCCATGGCACTGCTGGAACAGGGCTGGGAAAATAGCTATCAAGCTTGCCCGGCGATTCGCAGGGCGTGTTGCATTGGCAAGATTCTGTCGCACACACCGACTGAAGATCAGCGGCACAATATCTTGTTGGTAGGGGTCAAACGGGCGCGGATTGTGACGGAACTCGAACCCATGCGTTCGTTTCGCCAAGCTGAAGTGCAAGTGTTGGAGGACCACTACCCGGAGGACGAAGCAGAACTGCGCCCCGACTTGATTGATCGATTGCAGGAATTGTTCCAACATTTTGTCCCCGAGGGGCTGGCCGCCCAAGAAAGCTTCAAACAGTTGATGGGGAAGCAACTGCCGTTGGGAATTTTGACCGACACGATTGCCTACGCGTTGCCACTCCCATTGGCAATCAAACATCAACTTTTGGCCGAAGCCAATGTCGATATCCGCTGTCGCCTGTTAACGCGCTGCCTCGAACAGAAAATCAAACAAGACGACGCGACCAATTGTGACGCGTCGTCCGAAGATTTTCCTCCACCATTTTCTGAGAACTAATTTCTTTCTGAGAACTAATTTCCAACTGCAAGGTTACGCCTTTATGTTTTGGATCGATTATGTATCGCGTTTCGTCCACGTCTCTACAGCCATAGCGTTGGTTGGGGGGAGCGTCTTCACGTTGCTGGTACTATTGCCTGCAACTAAAGCACTCTCGGAAGCAGCCCACACGACTTTAGCGTCGGCGATAACTTCGCGGTGGAAGCGATTCGTACATCTAGGAATTTTGTTGTTTCTAGTGAGCGGTTTCTACAATTACTTCAGAGCCATGGAAGCGCACCGTGGGGATGGACTCTACCATGCGCTGGTTGGGACCAAAATGATTCTGGCCCTGGCGGTTTTTTTCATCGCGTCGGCTTTGGTGGGTCGCAGCTCGGCCTTCGACTCATTTCGCGCTCACCGTCATCGCTGGCTAACGATCATGGTGCTGCTTTCGGTCGTCATAGTAGCGGTTTCTAGCTTTGTCAAAGTGAGGGGGAGCGCCGGTCTGACTATGCCAAGCGTGGCTATCGAGGAGTCCATTGATTAAATTATTCCTGGCCACTGGATGGCAGTCTGCTGTCGCATTTCATCTGATCGGTAACATCGCCTGAGGTTTACTGAACTATCTATTTCTCGCTCCAGGTTTGGTACAACTCGTCGATTTTGGCGGCCTGAGCGTCGCCACGATGGAAGACGAAACGGTGCTTGAAGGTCAGCGTTGTCCCTTGGCTGATTTTGTGATCTCCCGATTCAGTTTGTTCTCCCTCAAAATCTTGTCTGCCAAAAGGATTGGCCGAAAGCAGTCCATAGTCGCGAGCATGCCACCAAGTGGGATGTCGAAAATTGGAAGGGTGATCGAACATGGCAATGCCCACTACCTTTGAATCGACGGTCCCCCAGAAGTCAATCCACCGGGCGCGTTTGCCCCAAATCTCTGCTGTGGTGACACCTTCTGAATTGACTGCTTGGCCCGTCGCTACCGGCCCCTTAAGTCGCAAATGGGGATTCATGCGAATACCCATTTGGCCATCTTTGTTGTCACCAAATAGGAGATCCCCTTGGCTGGCATGATAGGTAACCGAGTAGTCGATAAAGCGGGTATCACCTTCGGACGCAAAGCTAATCTCGCGCGAGTCGGTAGCCACCAATTTTCCGTCGCGGCCAACCAGGTTGTTTTTCGTGCGAATCGTATCGCCATCGCAATTAATTTCGGTTTGCACGGTTGTCCCGGCAGTATTGCCTGAATGCCAGAAGCTTTCGCCGTTGACTTCCATATGGCCAAACCAGATACCCTTGTGGTGCGGATGGTCATGGATTTCGTCTGGGACGCCATCCTTCATGGGCCAATTGCGAGTCATACCGATCCCATCGGGACCGATGACGGGATACAAAATTGGTTTCTCGTAGCCGACAAAGATGTACTCAGTAAAGAGTTCGTTGTCGATTGATACCGTCACACGATCCTCTTTGGGCTCGAGCCGAATCTCGGCAGCACCTGAGACTTGGTGCCAACTACCAACAAGCAGTAACGCACAGGGGAACATCACTCGGGCCAGCGTCGAAAAGTATGGTAACATCACAGGGACCTTTTGAGTAAGTTTTGAGGGTGAAGTTTCTTGGTATCCGTACAGGGCTTTTAGCGTCCAACGGTCAAGTTTCTTAATCCGAATCCGAATGGCACGAGGTTAAGGAGCTTTGAGCGGTTTTGGCGCTAGCCACCGGTGCGTTATTGGGCGTTCTCCGTGGAAATACCGGTGGCTAGCGCCATTCCGCTCAGTCCATAAATCCTTAACCTCGTGCCATTCAATCCTAATCTTCTTCTTAATCCTAGTCAGGCGAGCGACCGCTACTCTTTACCATAGCCGATCTCGCATCAAATTTGATTCCTGGTCATCCGACGGATTGGCATGAGCCACGAGATCATCACAGTGTCGGATTAAGATTATGATTATGATTATGTCAAACCGTCCAGAGGCTGAACCGTTGCTGTTTAAAGGTATTGTAGCCTATAAATGCCAACGTTTGCGACCGGCTAAAATTGCGATGAGAATTCGTCCTAGCCCCACTTGCTGACGCGTCGAGCTGATATTCGGCTGATTCTTACAAACTGGCGCAGTCCAAACTATTCACACGACAGGAGCTTCACATGTGCTTTGAACCAACTGCGTCACGTTACTTCTTCGCGTCATTCGTATTGACGTTGGCTGGTGGACTATGTTGGCCACAGCTCACGCCAGTTGTGGCTCAAAAATTCGAACCCAACTATGACGAATCCAAAGTGCCTGCGTACCAACTGCCGCTATTGATCGATGGCAAGACAGCGGCGGCAGCAGACTTTTCAGATGCTTGGAGCGCGCGACGGGGAGAATTATTGCAGGTTTTTTCCGATCAAATGTTTGGCACAGCGCCTACTACTCCCTACGAATTGAAATTAGAGCAGACCGATTCCGGCTCCAGCTTGGAGGGTCGCGCGTTGCGGCAGCAATGGCGTGTCACCATATCGACTGAGCACGGTAGTCTGCCCATTGATTTGTTGGTCTTCACTCCGGCTGACGCGAAACAGTCTGTCCCCTGTTTTCTTGGATTGAATTTCAATGGCAATCATACTGTCGCTCACGATCCTGAGATCGCGATCACCAATTCATGGGTGCGCAAGAATGACGCGAACGCAACTGCGGAGAATCGCGCAACGGCCGAGGGACGCGGTACTTCAGCGGGCCGCTGGCCAATTGAGCAAATCGTCACCGCCGGGATGGGCGTAGCCACTGCCTACTATGGTGACATCGATCCTGACATCGATGACCAATTTCAAAACGGCATCCATGCGTTGTTTCCCGACCACCGCCCCACGCAAGAGCAACCGGAACGTTGGGGATCGATTGCTGCTTGGTCTTGGGGACTTTCGCGACTGATGGACTGCATCGTAGGCAAATTGCCGCAGATTGATCCCAACCGCGTGGCCGTGATTGGTCATTCACGTTTGGGGAAAACTGCCTTGTGGGCCGGAGCAACTGATCCACGGTTCGCAGCCGTCATCTCCAACAATTCGGGCTGTGGTGGTGCGGCGCTCAGTCGTCGTGCCGTGGGAGAGACCGTCGGCCGCATCAATACTTCTTTTCCACATTGGTTCTGCGGCAACTTCAAAAAATACAACAACAATGAGGGACAGCTCCCAATTGACCAACACCAACTTCTCGCCTTGATGGCTCCGCGACTGGTGTATGTTGCCAGCGCGACGCAAGACCAGTGGGCTGATCCGCATGGTGAATTCTTAGCGCTGCATTTGGCCGCAGACGTTTATCGCCGCTTCCCAGATAGGCTAGACACCAACACCCAGCAGCCGATCAAGCGGGTCGGCTATCACTTGCGAGATGGCAAGCATGACATCAACGCTTGGGACTGGGCGCACTACCTTCGATTTCTCGGGCAGTTGTAGTGGGGCTTGGTCAATTCCGTGAACGGTTACGAATAATCTAAGAGTGAACGCTGATCAGATATAGTTGAACAGTGATAGTTTAGAAGTAGTCGCCATGAGTTGCAAGGAAGCTTGCAAAGCGGTCTGACGGGCGGTAAGGTCTGAGATGACGCTAGCCAAATCGGCGTCGAGCTCGTCCGATTCGACTTGTTTCAATTGCAGTTGTTGTTCGGCGGTTAAATCTCTGGAACGCTCGATCGATTGCTGCCTGGTCCCCACGAAGCCGCGTGCTAAGGACATGCGCTGGATATCATTGTCGAGCGCGGCGGTGACACGCCCCAGATCTTGAATTCGATCTTGCTCGACTGCCTGACGCATGCGAATCAATGAGGTAAAGACACCTTCGACTTCGATTCCGCTGACATCTCGGCCAGAGATGATGGAGAGGTTGCCGCTGGTGGTCCCCGACGCAGTATCACCAGCCTGCGGGACCAAGCCCAGTCCCCAGGCGGCTTGGCTTCCACCAGCATTGCGGACTTGGATGGGAGCGGCTCCCGTGAGTGACGACAGGGCGATCCCCCCACCGACGTTTGCCAACGAGGCAGTGATCCGCACTGCCGGATTGAAGTTGTCGACGTGGTTGTTGATGCGATTGAGTACATCTTGTACGTTCTGCACACCGTCCAAATTGACTCTGAATTCAGTCCCATTGGAACGTACCAGCACCAAATCGTCTCCTAGGTCCTTCGCGAAAATCCCTTGCCCGAAATTCAGCGCACTGACAGGTGTGCTAGGGGCCATAGTGCGCAGGCCCAGCTTGGTAGCTAAATTTCCACCCGTCTCACCAATCGTTAGTGCGGTACCACTTTCGGTGCTTTGTAATTGCAGGAAGCGACCGCTGGGGTCAAGGCTCGCCTGGGCTTGAACACCACTTTGGTGAATGCGATTGATCAGATCTTCGAGGCTGCTCAGGCCGGTGGTACTGATACCAAACGTCTTGCCTCCTTGAGTAATTTGAAAACTATCGCCAATCGTGATCCCTGTTCCCGCAAATAGCTGCGACAACTTAGTCGCTTTAGTGGCGATCGGGTCCAAATCTTTGCCGCTCAGCGGACTCTGCTCCACCGTCCCAGTGTTGAGAATGCCTAGGTCGTTGGCCATGCGCCCGGAACCAACTTCATCGATGCGAAGCAGTCCGGTTTGCCCATCGTCGAAAGCGATATTTAGCCCAGTGGCACTCAGCGTCGCTTTTAGGGTGCGCGTCCCCACTTGCGTAGTGTTGATCTTGTCTACCACGTCGCGCAAGTTATGAGCTTGCGATAGATCTATTTCCACGAGCGAGACGCCGTTGCTGAATGAAATCGCCCCACCTCGGATACCGTCGCCGCGATTGAGTAACGATAGTGGGGTATCGAGTGTCACGCTAGGATTCAGATCGACGCTCGAGACGACTTTGCTGGATTTAACACCGAAGGCATCATTGCCGGTCACGTTGGCCGCGATGGTGGAAGAGTAATCGGTGATGGTTCGCAGTTCCTCGGCGTTGCCACTGAACTGCACGCTATCACCGAAGGCGTTAAGTGGCGGGGCCTGAACTGCCGAGCCGCCGAATAGATACTGGTCGCGAATCTTGGAGTTGCCAAGATCGGTGAGCTTACTGATGGCTGCTTCGATCTGGGACAGGAAGGCATCCTTTTCCTCAGAGGAGAGCGTGCTGTTAGCAGCTTGTACTGCGACGCCCCGAACTTCATTGAGGATCGATTGCGCTTGCGAAAGTGTCGATTCGGTGGCGGAAAGGATCGTGTCGGCACTCTTGAGGTTATCGTCGACTTGTGATTTGTATTCGAGCTGGCGCTGTGCGGCCAAGGCGCGGATTGCTGCCGCCGGATCTTGGCTGGGAGTGTTCAGCTTGCGACCGGTGCTGATCTGGGTCTGCAAGTCCTGGATCGCCAGCTCATCATTATTGATTTGAAATAGCAACCGTGTGATCGACGATTGGTTTGTCGCGCGGCCACTGGCCACTGGATAAAAACCGGTCATAGTTTAACCAACACATCGAGCATTTCATTGGAAGTTTGGATCAACCGACTGCTGGCTTGAAAGGCACGTTGATAGAAGAGCATCTTGACCGCTTCTTCATCCAAATTGACTCCAGAGACAGCCAAGTGCTGGCTTTCCAGTGTCTTATAGAAATTCTTCAGCCCATCGCTGATTCCCGATTGAACATTGATGTCTTGCGTCATGCGGACCACAATGCTCTCGTAGGCTTGCTTGATCGATTGGCCATCGAGCCGATCGACCGGTTCATCAAAGGCTTGTGCCAGCCGCAAGGCATTGTCAGTACCGCTGCCAACGCCGGTAAGACTGGCGGCCAACATGCGTGGATTTTGGCTGACCACTGGATTGATCGCGATGGTGTTGGCTGAATTGCCGACGAAAAATGTATTGATGCCAGTGGCCGCTAGGAAACCTGACGTGTCCTCTTGAAATGAGAATCGCAGGGCGTGAGAAGCGGCGGAAATCCTGAGCTTCCCCTCGGGAGTGAGCGTCGCTGTCAAGCCCGACACGGCGCTGATTTCCGCCGCGATATCGGTTAGCGACGTATCACTGGTTCCGCCGCTGAGCTTGACGCGAATGGTGCTCGTTCTCGTACTGCCAGTTTCCAAGTCGAGCACTTGGATCTTAAAGTCGCCGTTATTTATCTTGAGCGGAAAACCGGCCAAATCCAACGGGGCAGAGGTATCATCACTGGCAAAGCTGCTGGTGACTTCGCTAAAGCCCTCGATCCCTTGGCCCTGAGAGTGGATACGATTGAACTGTTCGATGAGGTCGCGCGCAAATTGATCCAAGTCGTTTTGGACCTTGCCTACCCCCGCGTCGCGGGCAGCGTATAGCCCCTGCAGCCGACCACCTGAGACTTGCAACGCCGAATCGGTATCGGCCAAGCGGACTTCAGGAATTGTCTTGTCCCCTTCCGTGCGCAGCGCATAGGTAACGGGGCGTTGTATTCCATCGGCGACCAAGTACTCCCCCCCGACGAAAACGGTCACAGCTCCGCTCTGTTGTTCCACCGCGCGAATATCGACCAACTTGGCAAGATTCTGGAGCACCTGCAGTCGTTCATCGCGAAGACCCACTGCATCGCTGCCGCTACTTCTTCCCCCCTCGGTTTCCACGATCCGTTGATTGAGCTTAGCTAGCTGCTCTGTCAAGCTATTGATGCCAAGCGCCGCACCGCGGACCTCTTGATTTAAATTTTTCGACACTTCCCCGATCTGCTGACTGATATTGCGGATGTTGCTAGTCAGATTGTTCCCACGTTCGATGACCAGTCGCCGGAGCGAATCGTTACCGGGTTGATTGAGTACATCGTTAATACTGCTGGAGAATTCACCGATCTGAGAACTCAAATCGCTGTTGGTCAATTCTCCGAAGATCGACTCCAACTGTTTGAAAGTCGTACTTTGGGCTTCACTCGACGCCAAGGCGCTTTCTGTTTGTCGCAAGCGTTCGACGGTGAACTCGTCCAGCTTCTGTTTGACGCCGACCGCGCGCACGCCATAGCCTAGAATAACATCCCCAAAGCGTCGCCCGATGGCTGGCGCTTGGACCAGCTCCTGACGGATATAGCCAGGTGTGTTGGCATTGGCGATATTGTTTCCCACCACATGCAAGCCAAGTTCGTTGACTTGCAGCGCATTAGCCGATTGTTGAATTGTGGCGAAAAGTGACATGGGGTTCTTATCTACGGGTGAGACTCGTTCAAGTTTATTGGGACTACGCAACTCTGTGCTGGAGTCCAGGCTTTAGCCGCTATTAGTGAACCTCAGTTGCTACAAACTAGCATCCAACAATCTCCCCCCGCCGGTGTCGGTTGGTCTTCCGTGCTGGTAAACATGTGGCTGATTCCCGACCATCAAAAGCTGCAGTGTGTCGTTGTAGAAGTGGACCGCTTGGCTGATCAGTACCCAGGTAGCAACGTGCAATCGTCGCAGGTTAGCCAATTCCCAACGTGCCATATTCAGGCTCTGACGCAGGGCGGGTCTATCCCAGGCTGGTAGGCACTGAGCTAGCGATGTAAGATCAGGAGCCTCCCAACCCGCTTGACAGGCGTCGTCTAACAACTGTTGTCGATCGACAACAACCTGTTGCAGTTCCTGGAAGAGAGAGGTAGCGGCTGACTCGAGAGCTAGCAATTGTCGCGACTCTCTTCCTGCGACGGCCAGCTCACTATCGGATAGCCATTGCGTCCAACGGCGGTTGACGTCAGCCAACTGAACCAAGTAGGTCTCCAGCCGGAAGGTGAGCGACTTTTCCGCTTCCATAACTATTTCTCCTACGAAAGATCGCCGTTCCCTGCTGTGTGGCCATTGCGCACCACATATGTAAATCGGTAAATCGCGGCCAGCTATTGATGGGAACTCGACATTAAAACGCACGTAGGCATTTGCTAACTTTTCCATCGCATGAAGTTCAGCCAATCAACATCCGCCAACCAAGATTCATCCTCGAAGGTCGTGATATTGGAGTGGGGCTGCGGTGGAGGACTACAAGGCACGCCGCCTGAAAAAATACCCGCTGGTCTGCTGGCAGAAGGACACGCCATGTTGCTAGCCTTAGTCGAGGGTCTAGCGGCGGGGGGAATTGAAGTACGTGTACCGATCGACGTAAGATTATTTGGTCCTTCCGCTCTCGATCGCATTGCAGCCAGCGCGGAGATCGTTGCGATTCAACCGGACGATTCGTTGGACTATGTCGAAGTGTGGTGTCAGCTCGCCAACGTTTCTCAGTGGACTTGGCTAGTGGCCCCCGAGCTTCAAAGTGCGCTACAACACACTGCCCGGCGGTTGAGGCAAGCTGGGGCTAGACTACTCAACGCCAGCCATGACTTTCTGGCTTGCGCGAGCGATAAACATCAGATGGCCGAAGCACTTCTGAAAGCTGATATCCCACACCCACTCACACGATCGCTACAAAATTTAAATGCAGAGAGTGGGACGCACCTGCCGAGTGTGAGTATCCCCGGTGAGCAGCGCTGGGTCGTCAAGCCGATCGATGGGGCTGGCTGTGAAGGGCTACGGATCGTCGATGGTCAACAACTTGTTCGGCTGCAGAAACAATTTCGTCAGCGGGCTGTTGCTCTCCCCGTCGATTCACCGCACAGCACGCCACACTGCATCGTGCAACCCTGGCTCCCAGGGATGGCCACAAGCTGTAGTGCGATCGTGGACGCGAGCGGTCAAGCCCATTGGTTGCCACTCGTTAGTCAAGATTTTGAAGTGACATCCAACCCGTCGCAAGAATCGACGCTTCGCTATCTAGGCTACGCTTTTCCAGCTCCTGGAATCTTGCAAGGGGCACCGGTGGAATTGTTGGACCGAGTCTTGCAATCCATACCGGGGACCGCGTTGGGTTGGATAGGTATCGATCTACTGTATGACCCGCTACAAGCTCAGTGGTGGGTAATTGAAGTCAATCCACGTTGCACAACTTCGCTGGTGGGACTCGCGCGTGGCTATCGTGGAAACCTTGTCTTGGAAGCTTTTCGTTTGCAAACGGGCCTACAAGCCAAACTGACGAGCGAATTTTATCCCAATACATTTCGCATCGCGTAGTCTCCGGAAATTCAATCGCTACGACTTAGCATCGTCACGATCTTGTGTAGCATCGCCGCTTTGTCTATTGGCTTGGAGAGGTAGTCGTTGCAGCCAGCTTCCAGGCATTGGTGCATGTCCCCTTGCATGGCGTCGGCGGTCAGCGCGATGATGGGCCTAGTGTATCCCAGCACGCGCAGCTTGCGAGCCGTTTGATATCCGTCTAAGTTTGGCATCTGCATGTCCAGCAGGATCAGGTCGGGTGGCGCACCGCGCTGGAGACTTTCCGCGACATAGTTGACCGCGTGTTGCCCGTCTTCGCATTCGTCAACCGTGGCACCTGCTTTGGTGAGAATGTGCTTGCTGATAAAGCGGATTTCGCGACGATCATCAACGACCAGCACGTGACAAGTAAGCGAGACCGGTTTGGTCTCAGTGGCCAGTGCTAATTCAGATTCAACCAGAGAATCGGAATAATGGATTAATTCCATTTGAGTGAGATCGCCGACGGTCAAACTAAGCGTGAATGTACTCCCCATCCCGGAAACACTGCGGACAGCGATGTTCCCCCCCAGTGTTTCCGCCAAGCGTAGGCTGATGGCCAGTCCCAAACCGGTACCACCGAAGTTTCGGCTAACACTTGCATCACCCTGCGAAAATGGTTTGAACAACTGTTCTTGCTGCTCGGCAGTTATGCCGATTCCGGTATCAACCACGTCGAAGTGAAGTTGACGGCTTGCCATAGCTTTCGTCAGAACGCCATCCGCGGAGCGACTGCTGTCGAAACGCACTACGACTTTTATGCTACCACTTTTCGTGAACTTGATCGCGTTGCCGACGAGATTGATCAGGATTTGCTTCAGTCGTTTAGCATCGGACTGAATTAACTTTGGTAGCTTTCCTTGGTACTCGACGTCCAGCGTCAGTCCACCTTCGGTAGCGCGGACCTCCATGATGCTGCGGACATCCTCGATTACCCGTCGCGGCTCAAACCGCTCGCGTTCAACCTCCAACTTACCAGCTTCGATTTTCGACAAGTCCAGAATATCGTTGATGATTTCCAACAAGTAGTCGCCGTTGCGGCGGATAGTTTGTAAGTATTGCTGTGCTTCCTCGTGATCGACCAAGTCTCGCAATAGGTCCGCGTATCCTAAAATGGCTGTCATGGGGGTGCGGATTTCGTGCGACATATTGGCTAAGAACTCACTCTTAGAGGCGTTGGCCGCATCGGCAATCTCGCGGGCCAATTTCAACGACTGCTCCATGGCCTTGCTATCTGTGATGTCCCAGTTGAGGCCGATGAAGTGGCGACAGCCATCGGCCCGCTTGACCACTAGTCCCCGAGCTGCAAACCATCGCAGATGTCCACTGGGACGCCGGAATCGAAACTCGATGTTGTATTCCGCGCCTTGGTTGAGTGCTTGGTCGATGGCTGCATTGTTCGCCGCGACGTCGTCGGGATGAATTCGAGTGATAAAGCTTTCACTCGACGGGGGCTCGCCTTTCAAGCCTGTTATTTCTAAATGCTGTTCATCCCAAACCAGCCTATCCGTATCAACATTCCAGTCGAACATCCCCATCCTGGCCGCCGAGGTGGCGAGACGCAAACGCTCGTTGGAATCACGCAATTCAGTAGCAAGGTCTGCCAAGCGATTTTCAGCCTCGCGACGCTCGCGAATGTCGACACCCGATGGAATCAAGTATGTGACCCGGCCATCGTCGTCAAACACTGGAGCGAGCATGAAGTCGATCATCATGCGGGCATCGCCTGCCATCCGCACTTCGACGTCGTAGCGAACAAATTCGCCAGCTAAACACCTGTCGATGGCTGCACGCAGTTGTCTCACGGAGGCTTCGTCGAAGTTCCACCAAATGCACTCCCAGAATTTCCGTCCGATCACATCTTCGCGAGCTATCCCACCTGCCTTGAGGGCCGTTCGATTGGCTTCCAGCAGAGTGCCGTCGACATCCAACACACCGATAAAGAACAGTGTATTGTCGATCACTCGACGGAGGTTGGCCTCGCGACCGACGATTTCCATTTCGCGACGTTTGCGGTCGGTGATATCGACAATGACTCCGAAGAAATCCTGCGGCAGGCTGCCGTTCTGCAGGCGTACTTGCCCACGCGCACGAACGTGCCGCTCCTCGCCCGAGGGCCAACGGATCAAATACTCTTCATCGTAGGTTTCGCCCGTTCTCATGGAATGATCAATGGCGGCTGAAACTCGCGGTTGAGCCTCGGGATCTATGCGCGCCATGAAGTCAGCCAAGCTAGGCTTGTCTGTGTCGCTAAATCCGAACAAGCGATTGAGAATTGGATTGGAAACGACATCGCCAGTATGCGTGTCCCAACTCCACGGCGCCACATCGGCGACTTCCAACGACAAGTCGAGCCGAGTTTTAGCATCGACCAGCTCCTCTTCGGCCCGCTTTGTGTCATCAATATCTTCGATAATCGAAATGAAATGCACCGGCTGCTCGGCGTGATCTCGGACCAGGGAAACAGTCAGGCGAATCCAAATGACTTCACCGCTGGAACGAACGTAGCGTTTCTCGATAGCGAACGAGTCCGTTTTACCAGCCAGCAGGGTGTGCACATGCTGTAGGTCTCGTTGCAGATCATCGGGATGCGTAATGTCCTGAAAGGTTTTGTGCAGCAATTCGTCGCGAGCGTAGCCAACAATCTCGCACAAGCGATCGTTGACCCGCAACCACTCTCCATCCAGTCCCACATGGGCCATGCCGACTGCGGCGTTCTCGAATGTTGCGCGGAAGCGCTCTTCACTTTGTTGTAGTTCACTGACATCCGTAAACGTCACCACGATCCCTTCGCTCTGACCAGTGTGCGATTGATACGGTAACACTCGGCGAATGAAAGATTTACCGGTGTTGGCAATGACCGTGTCTTCTATCGTTTCGCCACGCTCCATCGTCTTCGGATCGGGGAGCTTGGGCATGTGCCGTACCATCGGGACGAAGCGTTCCAAAGGACGCCCTACGTCGGTCGGTATCAAGTCATAGATGTCGCTGATCGCTGGTGTGAAGCTGCGAATATTCAGTCGTTCATCTAGAAAAACAGTCGCAATTTGAGTACTGCGCAGCAAGTTCTCCAGATCAGCATTGACGCGCGCAGTCGCATCGCTGCCAGCGCGGATTTCTTCCTTTGAGGTTTCCAGCTCCTCATTGGCCGACTGCAGTTCTTCGTTCATCGATAGCAGTTCCCGAAACAGCGTATGTGCCTCTTCTTCGCTCCCTTGCAACAGGAGCAAGTATTCGCTGGCGGTGGCAATCTTCAAAATTTGCATGCGTCGTTGGATGCGACGCCTGAGTGTGTTGATTTTGTAATGCTGGAAATTATGACCGGTGATCTGCACAAGATGTTCAGCGATGCGTGGAATCGCTTCGCCAATTTGCTTGTGGACCCGCTCGACGACTTGCTCGTCTCCGAACTCCTCGAGTTGCGCGGCGTAGCGTAGTAATTCCGACGCAATTTGGCTGGGGCGACACACATGATCGGCCACGCCAGTCGTGGCGGCGCTGCGCGGCATGCTGTCGAACTTTGCCGACGATGAATCTTGCGCGTAAGTCAGTCCACCGGCGTCACTGATTGCCTTTAAACCAACCGTACCATCGCTGCCGGCGCCCGAGAGCACTATGCCGACCGCACGCTCTGCTTGATCCTCGGCTAGTGAATGGAAAAATTGGTCGATAGCAGTCAACGGACTTTCATTAGTATCGGGGACGATCGGTCGCACCGCGCCGTTCTTCATTTCCAGGAATTGCCTAGCAGGGGCGATATAGACGCAACCAGGTTTCAGAATCTTGCGACCGGTGATTTCAATCACTTTCATCTCGGTCGACTTCCCCAATAGCTCGCTCAGCAGCGACTTGCTGGTCGGATCGAGATGCTGGACAAAAACTAACGCCAACCCTTGACACTGCCCAAGATGTTGCAGCAGTTCCTGAAACGCTTCCAGTCCTCCTGTTGACGCGCCAATGCCAACGATGAGTGGCGCGACAGCCGTTCTTGATTTGTTGTGCATGACTATTGTCCGTGCCCTGCGCTGGAAGGCTTGATTCGTAAAAACTTTCCTGGCTAGTTTCTCGATCGTCGGTGAAATTGAAGTCTACGGGACTCGTTGCGTCAATCGTCAAACTAGAATTGATTGACTGATTGCGTAGCGGTCGGTTAACATAGTAGTGGATCTGGCTGGAGGTTGGCCGAAGTGTAACTGGCTGACCTTGCAATTCTCTGGAGCGCGTTGACTATGTCCACTGTTGAAAAAGCGACTCTCGTGCTCGGTATAGAGTCGAACGGAACACAGCTTAGTTCAGTGGAATTTGACGCGGCGGAGTTCGATCCAGATTGGCGATATGAACTTGTCAACGGAGTCGTAATCGTGAATCCACCTCCTCTATTGGTGGAGCGGGACCCGAACGAGGAGTTGGGACGTTTGCTGCGAAACTATCAGGAATTTCATCCCCAAGGAACTGCCTTGGATGTCACCGTCTCAGAGCAAACGGTTCACGTCGGATCAAATCGTCGCCGAGTTGATCGCGCGATTTGGGCTGGATTCGGGAGATTGCCAAGCGAAAACGAAACACCCACGATTGCGGTGGAGTTTGTTTCTAAGGGAAAACGTAGTCGTCAGCGCGACTATGAACTAAAACGCGTTGAATACCAGTCGGCGGGTGTGAAAGAGTATTGGATCATCGACCGATTCGAGCATGTACTGTTATCGCACCGTTTCGTTACTAGAGAAACACACCTCCAAACGTTCGAACGAGAGCAAGTTTTTACATCGATATGCTTGCCAGGTTTTGAATTGCGACTGGGCAGCTTATTTTCTTTGGCTGATCGTTGGGACAAATAAGTGTCGGATCTTAAACGTAGCTGCGGTGGCCAGACCGCAGGGAGTCGACGTTCTGGCGAACGTAGCTACGACCTTCGACGTTCTGGCGAACGTAGCTACGATTGTTATTTCCCGAACGATGCTTAGCTCCAGTTTAGCTTAGGGCCCGCGTTGGCTTTTGTTACGGAGGATGTGATGGTAGTGTTGCGCGAACCGGTGGGCTTCGTCCCGCACGTATTGCAACAATCGAAGTCCGAAAGCATGGCGGCTGAGCTTGAGTGATTCTGCTTCGCCGGGGACAAAAATTTCCTCGTCCCGCTTGGCTAGCGACAGCAGCGTGGGTGGCTCGATTCCCTGATCGCGAAAGGCGGCCAGGGCAGCGTTTAACTGCCCCTTGCCACCGTCGATTAACAGCAGATCAGGAAAGGTTTCCTGCGCATCACGGAGCCGACGAAAACGGCGGGAGACGACTTCGTGAATACTGCGAAAGTCGTCCACTCCCGCTACATTCTGGATCTTGTAGCGACGATAGCCCGGTTTGAAGGGGAGACCGTCCAGGAACTGTACCAGGCTGGCCACTGTTTCATTACCACCCAAGTGCGCGATGTCGACACCCTCGATGACGCGTGGTTGTTTGTCCAGCTTAAGTACCTTCTGCAGTCCTGCCAAACCTTTCTTGGGGTCGATGTAGAACACTTCGGGCTGGGCATGGGTCTCGAGCTCGCCACGTTCATCGAGTCGCTCAAGCATATTGATCTCATCACGCAGTCGAGCCGCTTTTTCGTATTGAAGTTCCAGAGCGGCCTGCTGCATTTCTTGCCGCATTTCTTTCAATAGTCGCTTCTGACCACCCTCCAAAAAAGTTTGCAAGCGTCTGATGTCTTGCCTGTACTCTTCCTTGCCAATTCGCATATTGCAAGGAGCCGTACATTGTTTAATGGAAGCCAATAGACAGGGCCGAAACCATTTCCAGCGTGGATCATCGGCGTCGATGTCGAGCGAGCATGTGCGAAATTTAAAAATCTTTTGCAGGGCTTGAATGGCCCCGCGCAGCGCTCCGGCGCTCGCGAATGGGCCGTATAGTTTGACTCCCGAGGTGGGGGGCTCGCGCGTTAGTTCAACACGGGGAAAATCTTCGCGAGTGGTGATCATCAGGTAAGGGAAACTCTTGTCATCCTTCTGCTCTTTGTTGTGCTTGGGTTGCACGTCCTTTATCAACCGACTCTCAGCCAGTAACGCGTCGACCTCGCTGTCACATTCTAAGTAGTCAATGTCGCAGATCTCATTGACCCAGGTCGCCGTGCGTTGTTCCTGCTGGGCCGCCTTAAGAAAGTAGCTCCCCGCGCGATTGCGCAGGTTCTTCGCCTTGCCGACGTAGATGACGCGACCAGCCTGATCCTTCATCAAGTACACGCCTGGCGTTGCTGGAAAAGTTCGCACCTTCTCCGCCGCACGGCGAAAGCCAAACGAATCGCCAGCCCCTTCAGGCGCAGATTCCGAATCAGACAATCAGTAACTCCTCTAGCGTCGAGCGGGAAATAACTGGCGCAGCTACGTTCGCCACTTAGTATCGTGCGGAAAATAAGTGTCGCAATTGATAGTGGAAGTGGTAAGGCGGCGCCGGGCGATTGAGGAAATTGGCAGGGAGAGCGAGGAGCGTCAACGTGGTGGGAGATTGAAAAAGTTAAAATGAGAAGTGAAAAATGCAAAATGTCGGAAAAGCGACGCGCCGCGGTGAGGACTTGTCACGAGTATCCGAATTACTGGACGAAGCAGTTCAATTGTGCTGTATCGTCGGGAAGTCAGTCGTCACCGCGAAAGCCAACCGAGCAAAACCTAAACCGCCAACGCCCAAGTAACACTCCAAACAACATCCATTTCAATTCATTTTGCATTTTTCACTTCTCATTTTAACTTTTTCAATAGGCGTAGCATCGTGCGGAGATTAGTGTCGCAATCTGTAGCGGACGAGGTTACGAGTCCCAGCTCCAGGACTCGTAACCTCGTCCACTACGACAGTTATTTTCCGCACGATGCTTAGTAGACTCCCTGAAGTCTGGCGACCGCAGCTAAGTGTCGGGCTGGTGTTGGTCACAAAATGAAGCGACTGAGGTCTTCGTCTTCGCAAATGGCCGCCAGACGCTGGTCGACATATTCGGCGTCGATCGTAACCTGTTGACCGCTCATTTCGGCAGCGGAAAAGTTAAGCTCTTCCAACAACTTCTCGAGTATCGTATAGAGTCGCCGTGCGCCAATGTTTTGTGTGGTTTGATTGGTCTTAAAACCATACTCGGCGATTCGCTCGATGGCGTCTGCGGTGAATTGCAATTCGACATTCTCAGCGGCCAAGAGGGCTTGATACTGTCGCGTCAACGAATTTTTGGGTTCGGTCAAAATTTGTACAAAATGTTCCTTGGTCAGTTCACTCAATTCGACGCGAATTGGAAATCGTCCTTGCAATTCCGGCATGAGCTCACTCGGTTTTCCGTGGTGAAACGCACCAGCGGCAATGAACAGGATATGATCGGTTTTGACATAGCCGTGCTTGGTCTGAACCGAGGTCCCTTCGACGATCGGTAATAAATCGCGTTGCACGCCTTGTCGCGAGACATCTGCCGATTTACCTTCGGAGGCGATCACTTTGTCAATTTCGTCAATAAAGATGATGCCATTGTTTTCACAAGCGGCGATGGCCTTGATGGCAATCTTTTCCTCGTCGACCAGTTTGTCGGCTTCTTGGGCGGAGAGCACCTTGCGGGCCTGTGCGACCGACATCGAGCGTTTTTTGCTGTTCTTCGGCATGAAGCGTTCAAACATCCCCTGCAGATCGACATCCATGTTTTCTAGCCCTACGCCTCCCATCATGATCGGCATCATCTTTTGCTCGATCGTAAATTCGACCGATTTTTCTTCCAACAATCCCTCGCGTAACATATCTCGCATCTTCGCTCTGGTTCGCAGCTTGCGACTGCGTTGTTCGTTGGCGGCTGTGACTTCATCGAGCGCTGCGTCATCATCGAGCGCTGCGTCTACATTGGTCGCATCGCTTTCGGGGAGTTCGATGGGGTCCGAGGGGCTGGAATGAGCGAGCAACAGGTCTAGCAAACGCTCCTCGGTGCGTCGCTGAGCTTCCTCTTGAACTCGCTCTTGTTCAAGTCCGCGGACCATGGCGATAGCGTTCTCAACCAAATCGCGAACCATGCTTTCGACGTCGCGTCCGTAGTAGCCAACTTCGGTATACTTGGTGGCCTCAACTTTGACGAACGGGGCGGAGGTGAGCTTGGCCAGTCGTCGGGCGATCTCGGTTTTGCCCACGCCGGTGGGACCAGCCATGAGAATGTTTTTGGGAGAAATGTCAGCTTGCATCTCGTCTGAAAGTTGACTGCGACGCCAGCGATTGCGAACCGCGATAGCTATTGCGCGTTTGGCGTCCCCTTGCCCTACGATATAGCGATCCAGCTCGGCCACGATTTGTCGAGGCGCAAGTTCCAGCCCGGAGGTTGAGTCGCTGGCAACTGCACACGGTTTTGCCGCGTCAGAAGACTCGGTATCGGGAGGGAGTGCGTTGGAAGTGGGGGTGCTCATGAGTGACATTCAAGCTCCTCGACGATCAGACTACCGCCGGAATAGATGTCCAATTCTCCAGCGATTGTCAAACTATGGCGGACGATTTCGCCAGCCGACAATGGACTATGGCGGGCCAAAGCGCGGGCGGCAGCCACAGCATAGTTTCCTCCCGAGCCGATCCCCAAAATTCCATCGGTAGGTTGAATCACATCGCCATTGCCACTGACCAATAGACTGTGACGCGCATCGACGGCGATGAGCATAGCTTCTAGACGGCGGAGCGCTCGGTCACTCCGCCAGAGCTTGGCCAGTTCCGTGGCGGCTCGCGGCAGATTGGCTGGGTAATCCTTCAGTTTCTCTTCGAAACGTTCCATCAGGGCAAAGGCATCAGCGGCTCCCCCGGCGAAACCAACCAAGACTTTACCCCCAGCTAAAGGACGGACTTTCACTGCGTCGCTCTTGACAATTGTCTTATCCAACGTCACTTGGCCATCTCCCCCTAAGGCAACGCGTTCGGCGGTCCGCACTGAGAGAATTGTGGTGGCATGAAAAGTCATACGGTCTTTCCGGAGTGTATCCGATTCCATTCTTGTGTGGCGTCGAACGTTCTAACATACCATGCCCGAAAGTAGGACAACAGCCGAGGGTTTTTGACATAAGTATTCTGTACAATGCGAGAACCGACGCGCTTACGCATCGCAATACCGCACCCCATGTCACACAGGAGTCGATCATGAATACCCGTTTCGCAATCCAAATTGGACAGCGACACCTTCGGCCCCAATATCAGCTCGGCGCGCCAGCGAGTGAGTCGCCAGTTTGTGGGGGGGGCGCTGTCGGCCTATTCGCCATTCTAACGAGCCATTCGCTGGCACGACGAGCTGATATTTTTACAAATTTTGGCATACGTGGTACGATCCAATTGATCGTCCTGTGGGTGTCCCTACTAGTCGTGGGTAGCATGCCAGCCGTCGCTCAGCGCCCAGTCATATCCACTGTAGATAGTGTCCCGCCGAGTCAAGCACCCTGGGAAGAACTGGTCTCGCGTTCCCCTTGGGTTTTCCTGGGAGATTCCAATACATACGCGGGGGGCTATGTCGCGCAACTCGAAGCGCGATTACGGTCGGCCAAGTTACCGGTGAAGCTGCTCAACTTGGGCGTATCCAGCGAGACCGCGTCGGGGCTGTCGGAAGTCGATCATCCGTTTAAGCGACCATGTGTTCACGAACGGTTGGATAAAGTTCTACTGATGACTCATCCCAGAGTTGTCTTTGTGTGCTACGGCATGAACGACGGCATTTACGATCCACCCAACGCCGAGCGCATGGAAGCGTTCAAAGCAGGGATGAAAACGTTGGCGGAAAAAGTTATCGCCAGCGGTTCAGAACTGATCGTGTTGACTCCACCCATTTTTGAACCGGAGCCAGTGGCAGCCAAAGGAAAGTTTGGTCCGACCGACACTGGCCGCTACGCTTACTTTGCACCCTACCACCGCTATGACGATGTGCTCGAACAACAAGCAGCCTGGTGCCTGAGCAACGAACTGCATGCCACAGCCGTCATCGATATTCGAACTTTACTGAAGGAGCACAAGCAGCAACGCCTGGCTGCTGATCCAACGTTTGCGTATTCCAAAGATGGCGTTCATTTTGGAGATGAGGCCCATGGATTAATCGCCAAGCAGATCTTGACTGCGCTGCATGCGCCAACAGAATTAATTGAGCAAGAGCCAACTGCGGCGGAACTATCTGCTTCCGTCGAGCGCACTAAGATTCTGCGAGACGCCTATCTATCTGCGACGGGAAAAAATCGACCAGGCCTGCCAGCGGGCGTGCCGGTATGGATGGCCGAACAAATAGTGTCGGAGATCAAGTAGTAGTCACTGCGGTCTGGCGACCGCAGCTACGACCGGTATTAGAACTATCGACTAGCGATTATTCTTCTTCCAGGTTTGCTCGATGTCAGGAGCCAATTGGGCAATCAGCTCATCCACTCCGTCGTCGAACAATTCGTCCGAGACCAGTTGGTCCACAGCTAACGTAGAATCCAAACTGCCACTCCCTTCACCCTCACCGGCGAGCGCGCCATGGCTGCTGTCGTTGAGGAAGTTGATGACATTTAAGACGTCGATCGGGCTGAGGAAACCGTCGCCGTTGGTATCGACGAACATGTGACTTCCAGCTTCTCCCTCACCCGATCCGCTGTTGAGCGCACGTGAACCACCGGAGTTGAGCGAGTTGATGATGGCGAGTGCATCGATCGGTGAGACGAAGCCGTCATTGTTTACGTCGAGCGGATTGTTATTGTTGGTGAACTCTCCATTGGCACCATTGCCGGTCGTGGCACCGACGATTTGTACTGAAGCAAGTCCATAGCGAATCTTGTCGTAGCTGATCGTCGTTACAGGTTCGTAGGTGAGCGAGTCATGGAAGGGCCGCACATCGGCTGGATCCCCCACGAAGGAAGCGTTCCCCAATGCATTGGCAGTTAAGGTAACCGTGAACAGGAGTTGCTCCGTATTTCCGGTCGGACTGTCGCTGGTGGCTACCGCGCCGATTTCATTGATCAGGCCACGTGTGAGAATGTCCCCTTCGCGAACCCGTTGGTACATAGGTCCAAAGGAAACTTGGAATCCCAAGTTGGGATCGTTGGTGGTGCTGGCCACTGGACTGACCAGAGCTGACGAGTACAGCACGTCCTCGTAGGCGGCGAAAATCCCTAATCGCGAACCGGCGGTTCGTAGATCCTTGACATAGCCCCGCAGTTGGAACTGCTGACCGACGGCGACCTGGGTGATCGGAGTACCGTTAAGATCGGTAATTCGCAGAGGCAGATCGATAATGTCATCAGCGTCCGCGTTGTTGCCCACTTTCACTGTCACGCGTGCGGTGCTTTCCGTACCACGCGTATCAACCACGGTGTAAGTGAACTGATCCGAACCGGAATATCCAATGTTCGGTGTGTATTCCACTTTACCCAAATTGACCCGCGTGGTGCCGTTCAAACCGCTTGTCACCGATTTAATCGTCAGCGGCCCGGAAGAACCGGTCAAATCATTGGCCAGCACGTCGATAGGGAAGCGAACTGCCCCGATAGTGATTGGGGTTTTTGGCGCGTCATCGACGGCCACCGGGAAGACAACGCCATCTCCCACGATTTCGATCGACGTCCCAAGGTATTGAATCTGATCGGCGGGGACCGGTGTCGACGAGGTATCAAACAACAATGTGTTGGACGACGGTACGACGTCGGCTGGATCGGCCATGAAGTTAGCGATGCCCGGTGTCTTGGCTTGGAAAGTAATGGAGGCCAAGCGGACTTCGTTCGGGCGATTCATGTTACTGCCATCAAAGAACGCTCCCAGCTCGTTGATGATCCCTGGAATGGTCGCGTCGCCGGTCTGTCCGTTGTCAAAATTGTTGAAGAAGTTGACGGCAAAGTTAAAGCCGGCTGGCGTCGTCACAGTTGGCGAGACGGTCGATACCAGTTGCAAATTGTAAAGCAAATCGGTGTAGGCAGCGAAAACGCCTGCAGCCAACTCGGGACTTGGATTGGCCGTGTCGTAACGCAAATCATCGACATACATATCGATCTTGAATTGTTGCCCCTGTTGAATCTTGCCGATGACATTGCCCGCCAAGTCGGTCGCGACCAAGCGAATCTTGACCCGGTCGTTAGCGCGGTCGCCGGGGAGCGTATGAATTGTCCCCTTGGCGATTGAGGTCTTGCCGGCCGCATCGGAGACAGTGTAAGTAAAGAACTCAGTACCGCCGAATTCGCGACTTGGGGTGTATCGTAGCGATTTGTTGCCAGTGGCAATCGACAATACTCCACCTTTGTCAGGCTGGGTCACTGAGACAATCGACAACGCTCCACTTTGGCCTTCGATGTCATTGACCAATACGTTCAACGGGAAGTCGATCGAGTTGGTGGGGACGTCAAAGCTGTCATCAATGGCCAGCGGATTGTCGAAAAACAAATTGACATCGACTGTGACCGTGGCTGTGGCAGTCTCACCCGCCGCATTGCGCATCTGATAGGTGAATGAATCGCGTCCCAGGAAACCACTGGGTGGGGTATACAGCACACCGCCGGAGGTGAAGGTTACCAGTCCACCCGAGACAGGTTGGCTGACATTGATGATTTCCAGTGTTTCCCCTGTCAAACGGAAATCGTTGGCCAGTACATCGATTGGGTTGAGGACCGAATTGCGGCGGACGGTGACAGCATCGTTGACTGCCAGCACCAATTCGGGCACGATCGAGATCTGATAATCTTCGACTTCGCCATTGACGCTTTGGCCCGTGGGTCCGACGCCTTGAGTCGTGCTCAGCCGCAGCCGCGCGAAAGTCGTCCCTGTGATTGCAGTCGCGGGAACGGTGACGTTGAGTACGGGTAGAGCCGCTGACGTGACCACCATATTAGTAACGACCTGTTCACCGGGATCGGTGAAAACGCCGTTGCCATTGAAGTCGATCCAGGCCTGCAGATAAGCAGTTTGTCCCGTCGTATTCGTAGTGGCGATGCGTATTGGGTTGTTGCTGCTGCCGCGAATCAGGGGGCGAGTACCAGCGATGTCGATCGCGTCTTCGTCATCAATGCCATTGCCATCGTCTCCGGTGGCGTCGGCGGAAGTCTGCGCTACACCTTCCGCGTCCCACAATGTTCCCAAGGTAAGACCGGCCAAAAAGCCGCTGGAAGCACTTCCGTAACTTGCCGGAGCGTCCCCAAAATCGATGGTGACGCGGTTACCGAAATTGAGGCCACTCATCGCGGCAGCGTCTGTGGTTGGATTACCCGTTAGAACGATTAGGTGCTCTTCGTTCAAGGCTGCTCCGGGGAAGGACTGCGTAAAGCCCGATTCTGTTACTTCACGTAGACGGTACGTCCCCAAGCCAGGGAAACTCAATTTGAATGTACCGTCGGCACTGGTCTGCACGGCGGGTTCTCCGATGTCGATTCGTTTGTCCCCATCCAGATCGATGTAGATAAACACACCCCCGATGCCAGGCTCGCCTGCGTCGCGGATGCCGTTACCATTGAGGTCGTTCCACTTCACACCCGTGATAAATGGATTGACTTTTTCATTAACAAAATCTCTGCCGCTGACGGTTTGCCCGCTGGCGATGGTCACATCTTGAAGGTTGTTGGCAGGGACAACCAGTTTCTGACCTGCTGGCACAACCTCGCGAAGAATGTATCGACCCGCTGGGACGCGGAATTGATAGTTACCATTAGCGTCTGTTAGCGACCCCTGTTCGTTGGCATCGCGGATGCCGTTGCTGTTGGCGTCGTTGTAAATAGCAACGCCCGAGAGCGGGAGGTCCCCTGTATTAAATGCACGATTGCTATTGTTATCTTGATAGACGCGGCCCTGAATCGTCGCTCCACCGACGGTCCCCGTAGCAAGTCCCCAGGCCATCGCGGCGGCGCTATTCTGCATGCCGAACGGAATTCTTGTCGTTTCATAGGTGTCAGTACCAAACTGAATGTCCTGGTCGTCTGCGGTTCCAAATATCCCATCAAGGCCAACGCCAATCAAACCGGCGACATTACCCCCAGTATCCATGATCTGATTGGACGCGTTGCTGTTGACCGTATGCCAACCTCCGAAGAAGTGCCCGGCTTCGTGCGCGGCAACAGCACCAATCGCCTTAGCCAAAACATCTTCCAGCGGTACATTGCCAGCTCTAGGAATCGCGCCCCATAGCGGATTGATCAGATCCAATAGGACCACTGCGGACTCAGCCGTATCAAAATTCCCTAAATCGACGCTCTGGGCGATCCCGATAGTGTCGATCAATAACTCAGCTCGAGTCCCTCCGATGACGATGCGGCTGACGTTGGGCTGTCCAAAGGGATCGGCATGATCGCGGCTATTGAGAATCTGAAGATCGAATTGTCCCGCCACACCCGTAACGCTGTACCAACCATTGCCACCGGTAGCATTGACTGCAGTGGCTCCGAAGAACTTGCTGGCGAAGGCGGTGACGATTTTGTCAGTCATCCGACTCTCATCTTGGGCAGTTAGCCCCCAACTTTGCAGGAACGTTGACATCGCAGATAGCCGCCCAGTACCGGCCGCAGTGGGGACGCCGAAAATATCTCGACGAAGAAACTCCCCATCGAAGTCCAAAAAGATTGTTTGTTTGGTCCCTACTGGCTGTGATTCCAACACGGGCCGACGGACGCGCAGCGTCATCGTGTAGTTTGCGTCACCATCGGAGAGTCGAGCATAGTACCGTCCGGTGGCGGGGACCACAAACGCCATATCAAGATTCGGAGCAAACGAAGATACATTCAGTGGACTGCTTAGAGGGTAAACCCCCTGTGCGGAGACATTGGTACCAATGAGTTCCTTGCGATTCGCATCCATGATCGACAGATCGAAAACACGTGCTGCTGGCCCATTAACTCGCGCATCGAAAATGTCACCCGCGCGGAGGTCAAACGCGAAATAGTCAGCGTCCGGTACAAACGGTCCCCCAGGAAGCGTAGGTTGAGTAAGTGAGCCTACAATCGTTGCCCCGTCGCTCTTGTCTGGCGAAGTCCCAAGGTTGATGTAGTTGGCTTGCGCAACCACATTGTTAGGCTCTGCCTCGGACGTGTTGATAAACGGCTGCAACCCCTCGCCGTTTAAGACTGAACCGCCATTGCTTCCACCACCGCCGTACTGTTGATTACTGATCGCGGCGTATTGAGACGACGTAATGGACGGTGGTAGATAGGCGGTAGCCTTGCCGATCGGTGGGTAGTAGAAGCCGTCAGACCATGGGGTCACGGTCAGCAGCTTGCGTTCCTCTAAGGTCTCAAAGGTGTGACCGGTGCGACTCATCGATTTGCGATAGCGGTCTGCGCGCTGGGATTTCTTCGATAGCTTGGCAGATTTGCGTGATTTCACTTTTCAACGTCCTTAAAATCGAATCGCGTGCTGATGACTGGGAGAAGAGGGTGCCACTGAATGCGAGGTGCTAACCCTGGTTCGGTATGGTTCATTTTCCAGCAAAGTTTAACTGTTTCTGGCGTATAACACCTGAATTAGTAAACCCGAGGAATGGATAAGATGCGACAATTGGGCAAAAAGGCAGTCTCGATTCTAATTCCGTTACCTGAACTGTCAACGAATCGCCATGTTTCTCTGATGACTTGGGTTGTCCGCAAGTTCCAACCGGGGGCCATTTTTTCACATTGGCACGATTTTAACGCCATTTTCCCCTGAGTGGGGGAGAAGTTCGCCCTGGTTTTTCCCAACAGACAGGCTGGTCGACATTTCCCGACGATTACTCCCTCGAAATGACGATGCTAGCAAAGTACGCAAAAAAACTCCGTGTACCGCTTCATCACCGCACAGCGTTGACAGTGGACCCACGGAGCACTTAAGCAAGTCAGGTGAAAGCTTCGTGCGCCGCTCCAAAATGGCACTTCGAAAGCACGCGGCGCAACCTGTTTCCGATCCTCAGTCCGTGGAGACTTGTCACTCATGAGTAAAAAAGAGACTTTTCGCATCGCAACTCGGGCCAGCGACGGCACGATTCGCATTCGTGATTTCCCATCCCCCGAGCCGATTTTTCAACTACACACGCAAATTGGGGTCGACGACAGTAGCGCCGACTTGGCCCTTCGCGGCCTGCCAGTTTTCCGCGGTTTAATTGGTCCCATCCCTGAAGGGCGTAGCGTCGTCCGCTACGAATCCCCCGAAGTGTTCGAAACGATCACCAAGGAATGGAGCAACACCAAAATCAAACGCCGCCGTCGACGCAAGCTCGATGCCGATGGCAATCCCATCGCGCTCGCGCCGGTAGAGAGTATCTGAGCGGACTGCGAATTGGTTGGACCCCCGCGAGCTTGTCTCGAATGGCGTGTACTTGAGCGCTGGAGTCTAGGCTTTAGCCGATCTTTATGCTTCTCAGATCGCCTAAAGGCTAGACTCCAGCCATTGCAGCAGTTGATGCTACTAAGTACACGCAATTGGAGCTTGACTCGCGGGTGAACCCGTTTTTGTGGCAAGCAATGGGGGGGGCGTAGGAAAATTGTGCTCGTGTAACTGCAAAACTTTCGCACCTGCCCGGCAAGCGGGCGTTGTCGCTGTATGGTTACAAATACATGCCGACGTAGCCGCCAGCGTCATCGCTGGCTTGTTGCGTGCGTTCAATCCGTTCGAGAGTCTTCGACAAATCGCCTACTGAAATGTAGCGGTTGAACTCTACCAACACATTCCGCTCGACCGTCTCGGCCAACCAGTCGACGATCGCCTGATTGAGCCAACTGCAGGTCTCGCGAAGCAGTGAGACCTGCAGGTCGCAGCTCCGTGGCTGCAAATCGAGTTCGTCGGTTAAGACCACCCCTTCGAACTCGAATTCCATCATCCCCTGCAACGGATCGTTGGTCAGATGATAAGTACAAGTTGCATTGTGCAAATAGTACGCATTCAACGAGCCATGTTTCTCCAGCGCCTGCTTCACCCGTAGGATCTTGGCCGCCAGCTTGGGAGATGCGTCCAGCGGTACGTCGACGCGTGGTACGGTCCTAAGTGGCATGCAATCGAACTCGATTTCTACCCAGCGTCCATTGGATTCACTATTCATTCTGGCTCTCCATTGCATACTATTCTTGAAAAAATTCGCTGACCATCGCTGATCAGCGACTCTGGAGCGAGCAGTTAACACTTGAAAGCAACCACTGATCGACACACATGAACACTGCTAAGTCTCTCCAGTCGATTTGTGATCATTTGCGTTTATCTGTGGTTAGTACCTTCATTTTGGAAAAGTCGTGAGCGGTTATCTATTTTTTTGCGGGCTTGGGGTCGAGATTCAAATCGATCTGTCCAGGCTCCAATTTTGAGGCGACTCCAGCGTCTGGGACGTCAGCGCCCGTGACCCACACCAGCGCATTGAGGACAACCTTACGAAAGTTGTTGTTGGTCCAGTTGTCGTGAAAGTGCCCTCCGGTGAATCCAAAACCACGCCCGCCATCAACCCGCTCGACGGCCCACATCATCGCCTCGGCTCGAGCCGCGTTGGCTTCGATATGCGCGTAGGGGCCCTTAGGATAGACGTACGGTCCATCGCGAACATCGTCGTTGGGAGTGGCGACCAGTATCGGTGTGAATTTCATGCCATCTGCTTCGGCTGGCTTGTTACCAGGTAGGTCGGCGACGAAACGCATGTTGAAATACCATTCGTCCAGTACCGTGAAGGGTTTGACACCGCTGGCGATGGGGTGGTCGGGAAACTGGCTGAAGCTCGGCTCCCAAATCGGATTGCAGGAAAACATATTCTCGTAGTGACCACCAATCCAGCGTTTGAATTGGTCGCCAGCTTGGTCGGGAAGGACTTCGACACCGTAGTGCATGCAGCCAATCCCCACTCCCTGTGCGGTCCAACTTTCAATCAGCTTCAGTCGCTTTCCGTCGTCTTGAACCGCTTCGTGTTTGGCACCACCGTCCATGAAGAACACGACGCCCTTGACACCATCAAACACTGACGGATCCTCGGGCCAGCCGTTAAGTACAATGTGCGCGTCGATGGCTGGGCTATCTTTTAGACAGGCCTGCAACAGTTGTACTCCCGCGTTGAATTCGTGCATGCGTGGCGGGTGCGACGGCTTGCCAGCCACGATCACTAGTTTCTTCCGCTCGGGGGTGTCCTGGGCTGAGGCGATGCCTGGGGGACATAACAAACAAATTAAAACAAGCAACGGGAAAAAACGTGGCATGGTTAGCGTCTCGGGTGGGGAAGTTGGTGTGCTGGATCAACCCAATTGTATCGGACTTCGTTTGAGCAGGGGAAGATCTGACAGGAGGAATGTAAGCTATTACTGGTTTCCAGGTTCCGCCTGGGAACCCACTGCATTGCAGGCTCCGACTGCCAAAGCTTCGTTGATTCCAAGGACGCAGGAGGCAGAGCCTCCAAGACAGTGCGTTCCCAGGCAGGAGCCTGGGAACGAGCTTGTTCGCGGTGGCGTGGCGTTCCGCGAGAAGTGTCAACAATTGGGGACAATAGAAAGCCAAACAATTGGGGACAATTAATTGCCAAACAATTGGGGACAATTGAATTCGGAACAATTGGGGACAATTGTTCTACTCTGCAACGAATTTGCTGCTGCCGGCGAGGGGGCTAGGGGGTGCCTGGTTGCTGTTGGTTGCCGAGTATGGACCAGATGCGGACGACACCATTGGTCTTGATACGGACCATTGGGGGGCGGATATCCATTACTTCCAGCACTCCCCATTTCTCACCTGCTCCAAGTGTTTTCGTGCGACCGTCGACATTCAAAATCGCCTTGGGTGACTCGTCTCCGATAAAGCCATACAATTTGATCTGAAGGGTTTCGTTCTGGCGAGATTGAGGCGCATCAAAGTCGACACCGGCTCCAAATTCGAATGGATTCGTGCGATCGGGATAGGGGACCTCTACCACCGTCGGGGCAACTTCGCTTTCCACCTCCAACATTTCACCCAGAACCCCATCCTGCTGTAAGTGGGGGGACGAGCTATCTGTTTTGATTGAAGTGAACAGTGTTTTTTGCTGCGCGGTTACCCGCTGCGCCTTGTCAAGCGCCTGCTGTAACGTATCCTCTTCCAGCGAGCAGCCGACCAGTCCAGCACAGATCGAACTGACGAGGATCACTCTACGCGAGTTCCAAACGATCTTCGATGAGCGAGCGGGTTGAAAAGTGAATAGTTTCATCATGGAACAAATTCGCAAGTGGAATAACCGTAAGGCATGAAAGCTTAGGTTCTCCGCGACAAAGAATGCGTTTGCTAGCAGCAGTTTAAGCGCTGTCCGCCGCCGCAGCTACCGATTTTATCGCTTGTATCAATTGTTCCACTATCCTAGTTGTACAGCGCCACATAGTATGGTTGGATTTGTCGCAAGCTCGTTGGAGTACAGCCTTTAGGCGCAATTGCATGTCAAACGCAAAAACAGCGGCTAAAGCCTGGACTCCAGCGCAACCCCTTTTCAAACAGAGCCTAGTAGTGCGCCATGCTTGTTTCCGATTCCCAAACTGAGCTTCGCAATTGTCCTGCCAGCCAACACCATAGTTGGCTCCCTGTGTTGGTGTGCGCAGCCAGTCTGGGGCTACTACTGATTATTGCGTCGACTTTGTTGTACGGAAAAACTGGCTTTGAAAAAACACTGACGGCGCTCACGTTTCCAATTCAATTCGCGTGGTTGTTGCTCAGTGGGTGGTCGATCAATAGTTTGGCTTTGGTTCTTCGCAAAAAAATTACGTGGGGACGGTTGCGCGCGCCAGTTGTGTTGTGGACGTTGTTTTCGGTTAGTGGTTTTCCATTTCTTGGCGACGCGTGTACAGCGTATCTTGAGTCACTTGAACCAGTCTTCAATTCACGCAGCGACCCGCCACTGGAGTTGTTAGTGGTGCTGGGTGGCAGCACTTCGCAGGGGCCCGATCGAGCTGAGGTGAGTGAGAGTGGCGACCGCGTCTTGCTGGCGGCACAGCTTTATCACCAAGGACGCGTCCAGCGACTAATCACGACCGGATCAGACCTTCTTAGTGGCATGGAAATGCAAACCTCTCCGGCGGAACAAACTTTCGAAATCTGGACGAAGCTGGGCATTCCGCCAGAAGATATCGAGATGTTACCGGGCATCAACACGTATGCCGAATTGCAATCGCTTAAACAGCGATTAAATTCTGCAGACTCCAATGATCGATTGGCGCGGATTGGCTTGCTCACCAGCGCTTGGCACCTCCCCAGGGCGATGCGGCTCGCTCGCGCCGCCGGCCTGAAGCAACTCGTACCCGTGGCCGCCGATCACAAACAACGGCTTGCACCGCATATGTTCTGGGACTATATCCCGTCAGCGAAAAATTTGTTGCGACTGGAACGCTGTCAACGCGAGTTGATGGCGCGATGGGTAAGCCGTTGAATCTCAATCAAAACCAGACTGCCATTGATGCCATACTAGCAGCCGGCTGGATTCGCGATGTCCAGTGGTTTAGCGAAATTGACTCGACCAACTCCGCTGCGCGTCGCGTAACTGGAAATCATGAAGGAAATTCGGCGCTGCTTCCAACGCTCTTCGTGGCAGATCGACAGACCACTGGCCGTGGGCGGTCGCAGCGCGTCTGGTGGTCTCCCGAGGGGTGCTTGATGCTGACCTTGGCTCTCTCTGGTCAAACCCTACCGAGTCGTCCTGAGGAATGGTCCCAACTAGCCCTGCTCAGCGGAATGGCTGTGGCCAACACGGTTGCGCAATTCGTCGAACCGAATAGCGTGCAGTTAAAATGGCCCAATGATGTCTACGTTTTGGAAAAAAAGATCGCTGGCGTGCTCATTGAGTCGGATACAAAAGTTTGGCTGGTTGGTATTGGACTTAACGTAAACATGAATTGGAGTGCCGCTCCTAAGGAGATCGCACGCCAGGCGACCTGTATGCGCTCCGCCAGCGGTTGCGGCGTAGAGGTACCGGTCGTATTGGTTGAGCTGATGGAGGAGCTGCATCGAACCTTGGAAGGTTGGCGGCGGGGGGAATTCGCTTGGCAAGCGGAATGGCAGCAACGCTGTTTGCTCACTGGTCGCGTGGTTCACATCCGCATATCTGACAATCGGGAAATTATCGGAAGGTGCGAAGGGATTGACGCATGTGGACGTTTGATTGTGCGGGACGAACATGGCGTGCACCAACTAACGGCCGGTGAAGTGTTGGCGTGGCATTAGTAGACTGTTGATTTAGTGAGCCGTGACGCGAGAGCGGTTGGGCGACGCGAGTTTTCTGGTTCCCAGGCTCTGCCTGGGAACCCACTGCCTTGCAGGCTCCGCCTGGGCTGTGCGACAAATAGCAGTTTGGCAATTTTGTGTTGAGGCGGGATTTGTTCCGCTTCCGATGGGTTTACCCCAACGGAGCGACAACTGGCGGCTACCTACTACAATCCGGCTGTGTATCGCTCTC
>JBGSJT010000294.1:0-14688 GCA_041741715.1 Pirellulaceae bacterium
GTTCTACGCAGAGGTCGCCAGTGGCCTCAGTACGGAGGACGAGCGCCGAGTCCAGCGACAAGCTCTCGCCGGCATGATCTGGACAAAGCAGTATTACGAGTATGACGTGTCGCGCTGGCTGACTGGCGATCCAGCTTATCCGCCACCACCGAATTCACGTAAGCAAGGTCGCAACTCAGATTGGGAGCACCTCCACAATCACGACATCATCTCGATGCCGGATAAGTGGGAATATCCTTGGTACGCCCCCTGGGATTCGGCCTTCCATTGTATTCCGTTTACGATGATCGATACGGAGTTCGCCAAGGAGCAGTTATTGCTGTTCACCAAAGAACGCTACATGCATCCCAATGGGCAATTGCCGGCTTACGAGTGGAAATTCGAGGACGTCAATCCGCCAGTCCACGCTTGGGCGACGTGGCGAGTCTTCCAGATCGATCGCGAGCAACGGGGCGACTGCGGAGATTTAGCGTTTCTGGAACGTGTCTTCCACAAGATGATGCTGTACTTCACGTGGTGGGTGAATCGTAAAGACGCCGAAGGACACAACATCTTCCAAGGCGGCTTCCTCGGACTGGACAACATTGGCGTTTTCGACCGCAGCAGTCCGTTGCCCAATTACCCATCACTGCTGCAGTCTGGTGGGAGAACTCATGACGCGTCTTTACGGAAGCAGCGATCTGTTTCCAGACGACGCCTATCACGCCTGTCGCCCTTATCAAAGCGTGAACTACATTGTGTCCCATGATGGCTTTTCGATGTACGACCTTGTGTCGTACAGCCGAAAATACAATCTTGCCAACGGTCACAACAACACGGACGGTACTAGCGACTCAAGCTGGAATTGCGGCTGGGAAGGCGACAACGACGTGCCGCCCGAGGTCCTTCGACTTCTTAAACAACAAGTGAAGAACTTTCGCTGACGAATAAGCCTCAAGATATGGTGAAACAAGCTTTGTTCTTCGGTTCGTAGTTCAGCGCGGGCTCGCGAAGAGGTGTTGAGCTTCGCGTGCGATCATTTGTTCCTCCCGCGTGCGAATGCGTAGAATGCGACTTGCAGAGCTAGTCCGCGCTATATCGGAATCGTCGAGGGTGTCTCGATTCCTTTGCTCATCGAGCTGTATGTTAAGGCATTGTAGTCCGTCGCAGACACGACTGCGAAGCGTCGCCGAGTGTTCACCAATGCCTGCTGTGAATACCAGCGCATCGATTCCGCCGAGTGTCACCGCGAACGCGCCAATCGTGGCTCGGATTCGATCAGCGAACATCTCGATAGCGAGCTGCGCCTGGTGGTTGCCCCCATTGGCCGCCTTTTCTACTTCGCGAAAGTCGGATGAGACGCCTGATACTCCCAGCAAGCCTGATTGTCGATTCAAGCTTTCGTCAAGTTGAGCCGTGGTAAAGCCTTTTTGTTGAATCAGGTGCAGTAGAATGCCTGGATCAACCGAACCACTGCGTGTGCCCATCATCAAGCCCTCCAGCGGCGTAAAGCCCATCGTGGTCGTGATCGGCTGCCCGCCCTTAACAGCGGTCGCGGAGCAGCCGTTGCCCAAGTGGCATATGACCAACCGGAGTTTTGCATCATCCTGACGTTCGAGTAGCTCTGCCGCCCGTGACGCACAGTACGCGTGGCTGATGCCATGAAAACCGAAACGGCGAATACCGTATGTTTCGAACCATTGATAGGGCACCGGATAGGTCGTGGCACGACGTGGAAGGTTGGCGAAGAAGGCCGTATCGAACACCGCGACGTGTGTCGCGTCAGGAAGAGCACTTCTCATCGCGCCTATCGTCGTTAACGCAGATGGATTGTGCAGCGGGGCGAGTTCGCTGATTCTGTTCAACGAATGACTCACCCTGTCGTCGATAAGAGTCGTGCGGCTGAATTCCGTGCCGCCATGAACCACGCGATGCCCCACCAGCTCAATCGGATCCTCGAACCCGTTGTCACGTAGGGACTCGAGAATCTGACTCGCGGCCTCCCCGTAATCAGAGACTTCCAGTGTGGCTTGCTTTTCGCCAGTTGTTAGTGAGCGAAATTGCAGGGTTGCAGACTCATCGCGACCTCGCCAATCGACCAATCCGTTGGCAAGCTCCTCACGAGCCGACGGGTCGAAAAGGGAGAACTTCAACGTGCTCGAGCCAGCGTTCAACACGAGTATGCTCATTGGGACACACTCGATGTTTCAGACGGCCACGTCCAGTTGCGAATCTCAGGCATGTCTTGTCCGTGAATAGTGATGTATTGCTTGTGTTCGATCAGTTTGTCACGCAGCGATTGCTTCACGTAAGCCTCTTTGGCTCCCAGTTTCGGCACGCGGTCGATCACGTCAGCAACTAAATGGAAACGGTCCAAGTCGTTCAGCACTACCATGTCGAACGGCGTTGTGGTCGTGCCTTCTTCCTTGTAGCCTCGCACATGAAGATTCTCGTGATTCGTTCGTCGATAGGTCAGCCGATGGATCAACCACGGATATCCATGGAACGCAAAGATGATCGGTTTATCCGTAGTGAACATAATGTCAAAATCTCGATGCGATAATCCATGCGGATGCTCTTCAGGTGTCTGCAGTGTCATCAAGTTAACAACATTGATCACTCGGACCTTCAAGTCTGACATCTCTCGGCGAATGATGTCTACTGCCGCGAGTGTTTCAAGCGTTGGCACGTCGCCACAACAGGCCATCACAACATCAGGTTCACCACCTTGATCGTTGCTCGCCCAATCCCAAATACTGATCCCCGCGGTGCAGTGCTTGATCGCGTCATCCATCGACAACCACTGAGCCGACGGCTGCTTGCCAGCGACGATCACGTTGACATCGTTGCGACTCCGCAAGCAGTGGTCGGTAACTGAAAGCAAACAATTGGCGTCGGGGGGAAGATAAACGCGGATGATTTCCGACTTCTTGTTGACAACGTGATCGATGAACCCAGGGTCTTGATGACTGAACCCGTTGTGATCCTGCCGCCAGACGTGCGATGAAAGCAAATAGTTCAGCGATGCGATCGGTCGCCGCCACGGAATGTGTTCACATACTTTCAACCATTTGGCGTGCTGGTTAAACATCGAATCGATGATGTGGATAAACGCTTCGTAGCAATTAAAGAAACCATGGCGCCCAGTCAGCAGATAGCCTTCCAGCCAGCCTTGGCATTGATGTTCCGACAGCATTTCCATGACGCGACCGTCCGGCGATAAGTGATCGTCGCCGGGCAGGATATCGCCAACGAAGGTGCGATCGGTGACTTCGAACACGTTTCCCCAACGGTTCGACGCGTTCTCATCCGGGCTGAAAATGCGAAAGTTGCGCGACGGCAGGTTCAACTTCATCACGTCGCGGATGAATTGTCCCTGCACTCGTGTGGCTTCTGCACTAACGCTGCCGGGATGCACAACCGCAATCGCGTAGTCACGAAAGTCCGGCAGCCGCAAATTTTTTAGAAGCAGCCCGCCGTTGGTATGCGGATTGGCTCCCATCCGTCGGTCTCCGCTGGGCGCCAGTTCGGCGAGTGCCGGTAGCAGCGATCCGTCCGCATCGAACAACTCTTCGGGCCGGTAGCTTTTCATCCATTCTTCCAACAGCGCGACATGGTCTGGCCTTTCGTGCATTTCGCCCATGGGCACTTGGTGGCTACGCCAATTACCTTCGACCTGCTTCCCATCAACTTCGTGCGGGCAAGTCCAACCCTTCGGCGTCCGCAGCACGATCATCGGCCACAGCGGACGTGTCGCGTCGTTGTTTTGCCGAGCATGGTCCTTGATCCGCTGGATGTCGGCGGTTACCTGATCCAAAATGGACGCCATCAGTTGATGCACCTTCTCTGGTTCGTCTCCTTCGACGTAGTACGGAGTGTAGCCGTAGCCACGCAGCAAATGATCCAGTTCTTCATGACTGATGCGAGCCAACACCGTAGGATTGGCAATCTTGTAGCCGTTCAAGTGAAGGATCGGCAGGACGACGCCATCGTGAATTGGATTGAGGAATTTGTTGGAGTGCCAGCTTGTCGCCAACGGTCCCGTTTCCGCTTCGCCATCGCCAATGACGCAAGCGACAATCAAATCCGGATTGTCGAACGCCGCTCCGAATGCGTGGGACAGCGCGTACCCCAGTTCGCCTCCTTCGTGGATGCTGCCGGGCGTTTCCGGAGCCACATGGCTGGGGATGCCACCCGGAAAACTGAACTGCTTGAACAGTCGCTTCATCCCCGCTTCATCCAGAGTCACGTTTGGATAAGTTTCGGTGTAAGTGCCCTCCATGTACGTGTTCGCCACCAAGCCCGGTCCACCATGTCCCGGCCCCGCGATGTAGATCATGTTCAAGTCGTGTTGCTTGATGATGCGATTCAGATGAGCGTAGATGAAGTTCAAGCCAGGTGTGGTTCCCCAGTGACCGAGCAATCGAGGTTTGATGTGCTCTTTTTGAAGAGGTTCCTTAAGAAGCGGATTGTCGAACAAATAGATCTGACCGACCGACAAATAATTGGCCGCCCGCCAGTAGGCGTCGATGCGAGTGAGTTCGTCGGGCGTTAGTGGATTTGACATGTATTTATCCTAAAGATTGTTGAGCTACGGAATCGGAGTTTAATAGTGCTGCCAATGGCTCGCACAGTTGATCGACGGCCTCCTTGGCCGCGTCCAGAAAAGGCAAGATGACCAGGTCACTACCTGCGTCCTGTAAGCAAGCTGCATCACGCTCATTGTGTGCTGTCGTGGCGATTCGGCCCGAGTAACCATGGCGCGACAGCACTTGCAACAAGGCGAGATTTACGGTGACCTGGGGCACTGAGCTGACCACCCACTGCGCGTGCGACAAGGGCAGCGTCGAAGAAACTTCGGGATCTTCTGCGTCGCCGTACACGACTGTATGACCAATCTCGCGCATATGATGCACTAGATCCGGATCGAAATCTACGCCGAGCACGCGCCGGCCGCGTTCGGTCAACTCTCGCGTGATATGTTTTCCAAACCTTCCTAGTCCAAACACGATCACATCGAAACCGCGGGACGGCTCGCCTGTCGTTTCAAACGCGACTTCGCGGTGGGGGTTTTTCCGCTCGAACCTTAAGAGCACCGGAGCCAACCGCTCGTAGATCGGGTGAGAATAGATAATCAGGTAAGTGGATAAGGTAATCGTAACCAGACCAACAACGGTGATGAGTGCCACCGTCTCATTCCCAATGTGGCCGAGGTTCCTGCCCAGCGCGGCCAGCATGAGCGAGAATTCGCTGATCTGGCCAACTGTTAATCCAGCTAGAAATGCTGTGCGTTTCCGATACCCCATGGATCCCATGATGACCACGACAATCAATGGATTGCCTATCAGCACGAAGAGTGAGAGCACCAATGCAGGGACCAGCTGCGTCCCCAACTCGCTCAGCTTGAGGTAGGCACCTAAATCGACGAAGAAAAACAACAGAAGGAAATCCCTGAGTCCCACCAATCGTGAGCCCAGCGCCTCTCGATAGGGCAGCGGCGCGAGCGACACGCCGGCGAGGAATGCTCCGACCTCCTTGCTGAATCCCAACCAGTCGCCTATCGCTGCTAAGGCCACGGCCCAGGCAATCGCCATAGTCGTCAACAGCTCGGTGGAACGTGCAGCACGCCGGAAAACTGGCGGGATCACAAATCGCATTAACAGCCCCAGGAAAGCAAGCAGACCGATCCCCTTCACGACAACCAGCAAGATTTCCTGCATAAACTCCCCCTCACCCTGGCCGGCTCCGAATGCGGTCAACGCTATCATCACGAGGACAACCACCAGGTCCTGAACGATCAGAAAGCCGATAGCAATCCGGCCATGCAATGAGTCGATCTCACGTTTATCGGACAAGAGCTTGACGATGATAATCGTGCTGGAAAATGTCAGAGCAACGGCCACATAAACTGAGGCTATGTGGGACAGTCCCAGAGCAAGGCAGATCGCATAACCAATCACCGACGTAAAAACGACTTGCCCCAGTCCGGTTGCCAAAGACACAGGTCCCATCGTTCGAATGACGTGCAGATCCAGCTTGAGTCCAACCGTGAACAGCAGCAGGGCGATGCCTGTTTTGGCCAGTAGATCAATCTCGCTGCCGACGGTCACCCATTTCAGCCCCGCAGGCCCGACCAGAATTCCAACGGCAATGTATGCAACAATCAGCGGCTGCTTAAGCCAATTGCCAACCAAGCCCAGGGCGCCAGCTGCCGCTAACAGCAACGCGAATTCGTAGAAAATATTTTCCAATTCCATTATCAGGGTTTCCGAATTGAATTCATGCAAGCTTCACTGGCGAGACAAAGCCTTCGGGCTTGACCGTGAGTACCGCACAATCAACCTCGTCCAATATCTTCTCGGCGGTGTTGCCAATGAAGAAGCCAGCAATGCCGGTGCGACAGACGGTGCCCATCACCAAGAGATCAATACTTTTGGACTTTGCAATGTCTGAGATCACCTCAGCGGCATCCCCTTTGACCAGGTGGACTTCCGCGGTTCCGTCTGTGTACTTCGCAAGCAGGCCCTCCAAGCGGCGCTGAACCTTGTCCGCTACTTCGCGAACATATTTCTGGATCTCAGCGTTGTCGACCCCCGTCCGACTTCGCAACAGACCTTCACCGAGCGCGGTCCAGGCATGAGCGATGTGCAATTCCGCGTTGCACTTCACCGAGATTGAGGAAGCAAGTTGCACGATCGTCGCATTTAGCGCGTCACATGTCTTATCTTCAAGGTCGGGATCTACGGCGGCAAGAATTCGCAAGAATTGCTTTCGTCGGGTCGGCTTCATCACCCAGACGGGGCATGGGCATTTGCGCATCAAGTGCAGCGACGTGCTGCCGAAAAGCCGCTCCTTCAAACCACCTTTTCCTTCTGCAGTCATCATCACCAGGTCTCGCTTGTTCGCGATCACCTCGCGGATGATTTCCAGAAACGGAGTCCCGACGAGCACCTTCGTGGACGCGCGTAAGCCGTCTTGTTTGAGTGGAGCGACAAGTTCCTTCAACCGCGCTTCGCATTCAGCGATCGCCAATTTCTGAACATCGACCGGCGTCACGCCCAGTTGCAGATGCTGCCACTCCTGAGGCATCTCCTTTACCACTTGTACCACGGCGAGCTTTGCCCGGTTCTGTTTTGCTAAGTTGGCCGCGTGGTCAAGCGTTGCTCGGTCACATCCGTAGAGCAATAAGATGTTCCTAAAGGGTTGCATTAAGGCTATCTCCTTGGAATAGGATTGATTGGACACCGTGGCGCTTAAAACACTGGCGAGACAAAACCGGCCGGCTATACAGCCAGTACCGAGCATTCGAGCCGGTTGAGAATCCGCTCTGCCGTGTCACCAACGAACACGATGTTATTGAAGCGAAGCATTGATTTTCTCGGTTGGTGGATGGCATGAATTGACCAACTGGTCAGACTTCACTGAGTCGAAGGCGACTTGAAATTGATTAATGCGTGGCATTCGATGCACGATCTTTCCAGCCGCAAGGCGGACTCTTTTGCGGCGACGTGATCGCGACGTTGAGCGGCGTCGATCAGTTCGAACGTTAATTGGCGAAATAGCTCGTTGTTGTTTTCGTAGATTTCGCTCGACGAATACCAATTGACGTGGACGCCGATGGATTTCATGTGCTCGGCAGAGTTCTCGACCCGGCGCATGTCACCTCGAACCAGTCCGTCGAGAATCTGCTCCATCGTTCGAGTCTTTCGATGCATCATTTGTTCGTTGAAGGTACTTGTCACTGGGGTGTCGTCCATCTGCCACAATGCATGAACTCCCCAAGTCATTAACACACCAAGCAGCACGCAGAAGACGGCACCGCCGATCTGTGGAAAGTGCTTCGTAAGCATCGTTCGTAGCAACGATTTGTTTTGGTCGTCCATATTCTGCGTTTCACCTCGCATCACGGAATTCTTTTACTTGGCCGTTGGCTGTTGAAGCGCTGAGTTCTCCAAAGCCAGTCTGCGTGATTGCCATCTACGCCGAACCCATTTCTCAAACCCCACGAGCGAATAAGCAAACGCGGCAGTTAAAAGGATTCGCCACCAAGCGTCCCAACCGATCGGCGCGCTATGGAAGATGCGATTCATGAAGGGCGCGTAGGTGAAAGTAAGTTGCAGTGTCACCATACTCGCGACGCCGAGACCGATCCAACGGTTCGAGAATAGACCAACTTGGAACATGGATTTCGTTAGCGATCGGCAGTTGAATAGATAAAACAACTCAACCATCACGAAGACGTTTACCGAAACGGTTCGGGCAACCGCATCGCTATAGCCTTGCCCCAAAGCCCACTCGAAGGAGCCGAAGGCACCGACCAACAAGACGCCAGAGACGAGCAGGACTCGCACGATCAACTGGCCGGTGAGGATCGGTGTATTCGGATTGCGCGGAGGTCGATGCATGATGTCCAGTTCTTTCGGCTCGAATGCCAGCATCAGTCCCAGCAAGACCGCCGTGGTCATGTTGATCCACAGAATCTGAACGGGAAGAATCGGCAAGGTGGCTCCAACAAAAATTGCGGCCAGGATCACCAGGCCCTCACCCATGTTCGTGGGCAACGTCCACACGATGAACTTGGTCAAGTTGTCAAAGACGCCACGACCTTCTTCAATAGCAGCTTCGATCGAAGCGAAGTTGTCGTCCGTCAAAACCATGTCGGCGGCCTCTTTCGCCACTTCGGTTCCGCCAATCCCCATCGCGACACCAATGTCGGCCTGCTTCAGTGCCGGAGCGTCATTGACACCATCACCGGTCATCGCTACGACGTGCCCATTTGCCTGTAGTGCTCGTACGAGCCGCAGTTTCAACTCGGGTGTCGCACGTGCAAACACGGTCACCTGATCGGTAATCTCAATCAGCTGCTCGTCTGTTTTTCCAGCAAGGTCATGCGCCGTTTTGACGACGGGTACATGATGCTCGCTAGGATTCATCCCGTCCAAGCCAAGTTGCTGCGCGATCGCACGAGCAGTCATTGCGTGATCGCCGGTAATCATCTTCACGCGGACACCAGCGGTTTGGCACGCTTTGATTGCGGTGACGGCTTCGGCGCGGGGAGGATCAATCATGCCCTGCAATCCGAAGAACATGAGTTCGCTCACGTCTGCGTGATTGATGTCGTTGGTGTTAGCCGCTGATTGTTTGCCAGCGAACGCCAGCACGCGCAAGCCTTTGGCTGCCATCGCGTCTACCTGTCGCTGCACAGCCTCGGTGTCTAGCGAAACAGTCTCGCCTGAGGTGTTCAACGCCTGAGTGCATTTGGAAAGGACGACCTCGACGCCTCCCTTCACATAAACTTGTCTGCATTGATCGGGTGCTGAGTCGTGCAAAGTCGCCATGTATTGATACTGCGACTCAAAGGGAATCGCGTCCAATCGCGGCGATTGTTCGATGGCATGTTTGCTATCCAATCCGGTTTTACCCGCAACGGCAATCAACGCTCCCTCAGTCGGATCGCCTTGGACTTCCCAGCGAGATTCGCCCTGCACCAGCTGGGAATCGTTGCACAGCAACCCTGCCAAAATACACTGCCCCGCCGCTACGTTTGACGAGACATCGAACTCCTCGTTAGTTGCCGCTTTGATGTCGCCGGTCGGCTCGTAGCCTGTACCGGAAACCGTAAAGAGTTGGCCGTCCGCCCAGACTTCACGAACGGTCATCTGATTCACTGTCAATGTGCCCGTTTTGTCGGAACAGATGACCGTCGTGCTACCGAGTGTTTCCACGGCCGGTAACTTGCGAATGATCGCGCGGCGTCGCGCCATACGGGACACGCCAATCGCCAGGGTGATCGTCACTGCCGCAGGCAAGCCTTCCGGAATGGCACCGACTGCCAGTGCTACAGCAGCCATGAACATCTCGAATTTCGATTGGCCGCGCCAGACGCCAACCGTGAATGCTACAGCGGCCAACAACAGAATGACCACCAACAGCAACCGACTGAACTTAGCAATCTTCTGCGTCAAGGGGGTTTCAAGGGCATCGGCAGTCGAAATCAACTCGGAAATTCGACCAACTTCGGTTTGTGCCCCTATTGCAACGACGACACCACGGCCTTGACCATACGTCACCAAAGTCGAGGCATACGACATGTTGTGCCGCTCAGCCAATGCCGTTTCTAAGTCGAGTTCGATGGCCTTCTTTTCAACCGGTACCGATTCACCGGTCAATGCGGACTCGTCGATCTGCAAATCTCGCGACCGCAGCAGCCGCAAGTCGGCCGGTACCTTGTCCCCTGATTGCAACAACACGATATCGCCAGGTACCAATTCCGTGGACGGGATATTGCGAGTTTCACCCGACCGGATGACTCTGGCTTCGGTCAGCGTTGTTCGCGCTAGAGCTTCCAGGGCTTTCGCGGCTCTGGACTCTTGCAAAAAGCCGATGATGGCATTGACCAGCACGACGCCAAAGATGACTGACGCATCAACCCACTCATCCAAGAACGCGGTAATCGCGGCTGCAGCTAGCAGGATATAAAGCAGCGGTTGGTGAAACTGAAGCAGGAAGCGTACCAGTGGACCTGGCCCGCTGCGAACTGGAATTGCATTGGGACCGAAATGCTGTTGCCGATCCTCGATTGCAAAGCGATCCAATCCGTGATCCAGATCGGTCTCCAACAGTTCAAGAACTTCGGACTTCGGAAGTTGATGAAAGAGTTTACCGAGAATCGTTTCCATAAGTTTGTGTAGACCTTGAGTGTATTTCTAATTAGCCCATGCGCTGCAGTTGTCAGCCGTTTACTCGTCTGAAACCGAGTCAGGTGAAATGAAACTGTTTGGCTTGATTGTCAAAACCGAACATTCGACGCGATCAATGACTTGCTCAGCCGTATTGCCCAGTAGCACACCGGATACGCCTGATCGGGAAAGCGTTCCCATAACGACAATGTCGATGTCCTGTTGTTTGGCCACCTCCGCTATCGCATGTCCCGCGCCGACTTCGTCATGCAGAAGGTACACATCCTTGCTGCGGTGGCTTAGGTCGTAAGGAGCCAGGAAGTCATCCAAGGCTGCGGCCACTTCCGTTTTGGCTTTTCGCATTGCCTCGTCAAGTTGACCGGGGATTGCCCACGACTCATCCGCGCTCAAACCGATCAGCTCCCAAGCGTGAACGACGTGCAGTTGACCGTGCTCGAAGTCGGCGATCGACCTACCAAGATCCATGAGCGTTTTGTTCATTACTTCCTGAGCGACACCGTGAGGGGCGGGATCCACCGCCGCCAATACGCGCGAAAACTGCGGCGGTCTGTCTGGCCGAACCAGCCAAACAGCGCACGGGCACGAGTGCAGTAAACGCAGACTTGTGGTACCAAAGAACCCCGTTCGACGGCTATGCACGCCTTTGGTCACGCGCAGCACCAGATCATGACTCGACTTTAGCACTTCGCGCATGATCTCAATGGACGTTTTCCCGATGAGCACCTTGGTAGTAACATCGAATCCCTGATCTCGCAGCGGTGCAGCAATAGTCTCAAGCCTCTGGCGTTTTTCGTCTGCCAACACTTCCTTTGTGCGTTCGCTGTCAGGCATCGCCAGTCGAGCAATCCACGAGAATTCGGGCACGACATCCACTATCTTTAATTTCGCCTGATTATGCTCCGCCAGTCGGATCGCCCACTGAAGTGCCGGATACTCCTGCACTCGAGTATCCACGGCCACGAGTATGTTCTTGAATCGTTTCATGTGACTTCTCCTTCGAAAAATGCGCGCAATGACTCCGGCACTAGAGCATTCAGGCCATTTCAGCTTTGCCTTCTCGATTAGTCTGCGCTCGGCCGTTTTTTCAGCGATGAGCGGCAAGAAGGACATTCGCTGCATCCACCCTTTCGCATGCTGTCCTTATCAGGTCCCCATCAAGAACATGTGTGTGAAGTACGTCGCGCGGTGATTGAGCCATATCACGCAAGTCCATGCGGCGTATCGATACGTTAGATGGATCCTGTTCGTCGTCGACATCGGCACTTGGCTGACACTGATCGGGAACATAAGCGACTTTGATCCGATCGACCAACTGCGTCACAGAAGCTACGCGTTTGATACATTCGATGGCGATCTGCCGCAGGTAGAATGTCTCCACCCTACCTTGAACCACCACCACACCTCGTTCAACGCCGATTTCCAAAGCTCGGAGTGGAGCGTAGCCCCGTTGGTCGAGACAATGTTTGACCCGCTGACGCAGAACTCGATCTGCTTCAGCGGAATCCGGTAGTTTGTCATTGGTCATCTGAAACTCTCTTCGCGCGGCAGTCGTTGAATCGTCAATCGGAAGAACTAAATTGGATCTGATTCCTATCCTTGAGAAGTGCAAGATCCCGACTGTTCCGCAGTCACTTTCTGTTCCGCGTCCAGTCAGAAGTCGACGCCATCCCCCGCCGAACATCCTGCCGCTTCCCATTTCTCGTGGGTCAGGACACGAATCGCCTCTTCCTGTGCATCCAGACTTGCTGGTTCGACGGACTCACGTCCACACATTCCTGTTCACTGTTAAGCGACACGGTTATGGTGTGATCGGCGAAAGCAACGTCTGCCGGCGTTGCTCGTTTCTTGTTGCCTTTAAGATTCGTCTTGGACATGGACTTTCTCCTTTTGGGTTACATAAGCAAATCAAAGATCTCGAATGTAAGCAGCTTCAAAAACAAGTCCGCACGACACATCGATCGCAAGACTATTCAGTCCATTTGGACCGTGCCTTCTTGATTGCCCTGCGCACTTCATCGGCTTGTTGATCCATGGGCGGCAAGAAGTCCATGCCTTGGACCAACCAACCAGCAAGCAAGCAAGTTCCTCGGACCGAAGTTGGTAGAAGACTCTTCTGCCTTCGCGGCGCTCGGTTACAACTCGATGTGCTCGCAATACCATTAAGTGCTGTGACACACTCGAATGAGACAGCTCGGTGGCTTTTGCCAAATCTGCCACGTCTCGCTCGCCCCTTCGCAGCTCTTCCAGAATCTGAATTCGACGTGGATGAGACAGCGCGCGGAGGAACTCAGCGAGTTCGGTTGCAGCAAGCAAGCGATACGGCATTGTGAGCTCCCCTCGTGACCCCGCGCTCGAACTGCCTTTGATCAATACTCAGATTCACACATTCAAGCATCTGAATGTTTATTAAAGAGCACTCTGCGTGCCAAAACTCTGAGTAAGGTTTCCCAGCATTTCGACGTTGCAGCCGCTCTTGAACTATCCACAATGTGTGTCACAGAGGGGCACTCACGCGCAAATTCGCTCATCAGCCTCGCACTTGCAGGGAACCGAGCATTCGGCATGCCTGCAGACCCGCACAACAGTCAGAAGTGGCGACGCATAGAACTACAAGCCGTCCGTGAGCGCGTGGGGTGGGAAACTGCAACAAACGTGCGTTGGATTGCACGTGATTCTGGATCCAACCGTGTTCTCAAAGCTGCAGTCAATCGGTTCACGAAAACCGGTCAACCTAACGGGCTATCAATAGGTTCGACGTTGCATTGCGAAGAAGGTAGCGCGACGTGCTGCCCAACATCAATCGATTGACAAGAGATTCGCGCTGGTCGCCTATGGCGATCAATTCGCAATGATGCTTCTCCGCATATTTCGCGATCGCCTGCCCAATGTGAAGTGCTTCAAAGCTCGCGGGCTTGACCGAAAAACCCTCTGCAGTAAGTTTCTTCTGTAGCTCCTCGATGTGCAGGGCAACTGAGGACCGAAGTTCTCTCCAGTAGCCGGATGCCATTTGCGTAAGCCGCTGTAGGTAGGATGGCAGAACCTCCATGACATGAACAAGGTGAACTTCCGTATCTGGTGCCAAACCAAGACGTTGAATCCACTGAAGTAGTTGGGCATCTGCATCGGTATTTCCAATCGCGATTAATATCCGCTTGGGCGGTCCGCTCAAATTGTCGGCCTCCAATAGAGGCGGTCGCGCGACAAGGGTCGAACACTTTGCATGTGTGGCAACGTAATCCGCCGTACTTCCCCACAGTAGGCGTCTGAAGACCGATCGACTGATCGAACCCAGCAACAGGATGTCGGCTCCTGATTTCATCACGGCGCGAACAATCTCTCGCTTCGGAGATCCTACCATCGTGAGCGCCTCGACGCTCTTAAATTGTTTGCAAAGTTTTTCAGCGACTTCATTGATAGAATCTTGTACTTTACCCGCATATGCCTTTTGGATTTTCTCAATGTCGTTCGCAAACATTACTTCGCTCAGGTCACCCGGTGCGACGGGGGGGCCGACCGAGAGTAGAGTCAGGTCGATCGCCTCGCTACAGGGCAGTTGCTTAATGTATTCCAGTGCGTGTGACGAAGCGATGGATTGATCTAAGGCGGCAATGACCTGCATGGATGCGTTATCTCCTATAGCGGTTTCCAGAAGGGTAGAACTCATGCTGGAGCGATCAAGCAAATCGGATACCAAGGTTGCCGCCCGTGGCGAGCGGTTGCGCGCGAGCAGTAAACTTCGGTCGAGCATGCGGCAGTGCTTTGTTGCAATTCGTTTGCGAAAGCGACCGATAACTGCAATGGACGAGGTAGAAAAATCACATTCCTCACTTCCGATAGACTCTCCGTAAGATTTCGCCGGAAATGGGTTCGAACGACCGGTGAATAAGGGGCCGCCAAGCCTGCGGTGTCGAATTTCAGTCACGGCGATTGGCTTTCGCCAGCTTGAAGAGGTCCGGTGCGATAGAATGACGCTATCATTGTTTAGCGAGTGAATGGGCACAGCTTTTGC
>JBGSJT010000295.1:0-1576 GCA_041741715.1 Pirellulaceae bacterium
GAGGCAACGAGTCCTTGTCGTGAACCGGGGCAGTAGGACTCGTTGCCTCGTCCACTACCTTACCCGCGTCAAAATTCTAAACAATTCTGAACAATTGTTCTACTCTCAATCAATTTAAACTACGATTGATCGCGGCGACCAACCCGAGGATCGAGGCCTTGGTTATGGATTTATGTTGACCGACGCCAAACAGTTCGTGACCATCAGCAGTTTTGATCAACACATAGGCGGCTGCAGAACTATCGCTCCCTGCTTCCATGGCATGCTCCTGGTAGTCCTGGATATCGACCGACAAACTGAATTGCTCGGCCAAGGCATGAACTAGCGCGTCGAGTGGTCCTGAACCTTGGCCAATGATCTCTTGCTTGTTCCCTTGATAGGTCACTGTGAAGCGATGCCGCTCCTGATCTTCGATGTCGCATTCGACCGCAGCATGCGCGTGGTAGACCAGTGTTGCCGTCGGTTTGATATAGGTTTCGATGAACTTGTTTGCCACTTCGCGCGCCGGTATTTCTTGGCCCGTCGCATCGGTGATCTTTTGGACGATTTGACTAAAGGCAACTTGCAGGCGTCGGGGCAGTCGGAAGCCGAGTTCGTTTTCGACTAAGAAGGCCACACCACCTTTGCCTGATTGCGAATTGACGCGGATGACCGGATCGTATTGCCGGCCAATGTCGGCTGGATCGATCGTCAGGTAGGGGACTTCAAAGCGTTCTCCCTCCGCTTCCTTCAGGGCGGCAAAGCCTTTCTTAATGGCATCTTGGTGAGAGCCTGAGAAAGCAGTAAAGACTAAGTCTCCCGAATAGGGCGTGCGCTCGTGAACTTTTAATTCTGTACAGAATTCGGCGATGCGTCGGACCTCCTTCAGATTGGAAAAGTCAAGCCGCGAATCAACGCCTTGAGTGGTCAAGTTCAGGGCCATGGTGACGATATCTAGATTTCCAGTCCGTTCACCATTTCCGAACAGTGTCCCTTCGACGCGTTCCCCTCCAGCCAACATCCCTAGCTCGCTAGCTGCGATGCCAGTGCCGCGATCATTGTGCGTGTGCAATGAGATAATGCATTGCGCGCGATGCTTGAACAGCCGGCAGAATAATTCGATTTGATCGGCGTAGACATTCGGTGTCGACAGTTCCACCGTAGATGGCAAATTGATAATCGTTTTATTCTCTGGCGTTGGTTGCCAAACATCGCAGACCGCGTCACAAATTTCGGCGGCGAAATCGATCTCTGTCCCCGTAAAGCTTTCGGGTGAGTATTGGAAACGGGTTTTGCCGGAGTCGCGCTGGGCTTTGGCCAAATCATGAATCCATCGCGCGCCATCGACGGCCAAGCGGACGATATCTACTTTGTCTGCATTGAAGACCACGCGTCGCTGCAGCGTCGATGTCGAATTGTATAAATGCACAATCGCCGACTTGGCTCCTCGTATCGCCTCGAAGGTGCGCTCAATGAGCGGTTGGCGAGCCTGTGTCAGAACTTGAATGGTCACATCGTCGGGAATTAATCGCTGGTCGATCAGCTCGCGGACGAAAGCGAAATCGGTTTCCGAAGCGGCGGGGAAACCGACTTCAAT
>JBGSJT010000296.1:0-37162 GCA_041741715.1 Pirellulaceae bacterium
GCGTTTCACCACCCGCATATAGTTCCGTCTCGATGTCACCGAAAAGTCGTAATCATCGACCCAGGCTTCCACATGGTGCGGGCGGACTTCATCGGCCACCATATCTGGAAATTTGCGAACAAACCGCTCCAGGCGGTAGCGGTACCATTCGTAGGTTTCCGGAGATCGCTTCCGGTGCACCCATTCCAGGAATCGGTCGGCCAGCGTGGCAAAGGCTTCGGTCGTTTTATGGACTCGCGTTTCCTTGCAGTCCAGCAGCAAACGATAAAACTCGTCGAAGGGCTTTTTCTTATCAGGACCAAGATTGATCTGCATGCCACGCAGCATGACAAACCAGCAATTGCGGGATTCTCGAAACCAGGGGGTTGGGGTACGGGCCATGGTAGGCACCTCTCACTCACGGGGATGGAAACCACACGAGCAAGCAGAGAGAGGTGCTAGGTCACCGAAGGCGACCTGCCGGATTCCCAGATCACTGGTTTTTGCCAATGATCGTGCAGTGGGAACACCGCGAGAGTTGACTTTAACCGAGGGGCCGCGACTTGGCCACCACCGTGACAAAAATCGGGAAGCGAAAAATTCCGTGCCAGAATTCCGTGCCACCAATTTTGGTCATCGTCGTAAGTCTAGTACACCCAAGAGGATTCGAACCTCTAACCTTCGGTTCCGTAGACCGATGCTCTATCCAGTTGAGCTATGGGTGCATGCTGCCGCGACTGCTGCTTCTCATTTTGGCGAAAAGTGGCCGAGGCGGCAACGGGGGTACGGGGTTTTGTTGCATTCAACTTTGCTTAATGCCCAAATTGATATCTTCGGCTGGTTCAAATCTGAGGTTTAATCCGTTTGAACCAGCTAGGCGCAGTCTAACACTGCAGTCGTTCAATGCTAACAGAGTCGGTCGGCCAAGATGGCTCGGGCGGCGTTGCGACCACAGGCGCCTATGACGCCGCCACCGGGATGAGAGGCGGCACCACACAGATACAAGCCCTTGACCGGTGTGCGGTGATCGGCCCAGCCAGGGATCGGACGAAAACTGAAAAGTTGATTCAAGTTCATCGCCCCTTGGAAAATGTTCCCGCCAGTTAAACCATAGGTCCGCTCTAAGTCGACGGGACTTAGTACCTGCCGATGCTCTATGGCACCGCGCATGTTCGGAGCGAATTCAACCAGCAAGTCTATGCAGCGATCCGCAAAACTCTCTTTGATGTCGTCCCATCGCTTCCCACCTGACAATTGGTAGGGAGTGTATTGCACGAACATGTTCATCACATGCTTGCCGGGAGGGGCGACGCTGGCATCTAAGCTGCTGGGGAGCGTGATCTCGAGAATCGGTTGCGTACTGGCCCGCCCGTACTTGGCATCATCATAGGCCTTCTCTAGCCAATCGATGCTGTCACAAATATGAATGGTTCCGCGATGATGGGGTGCAACGCTGGTACCCGGTATGGCGCGGAAGTCAGGTAACTCTGAAAGGGCCAAATTGATTTTGGTGGTCGCGCTGGAATAATCAATATTGTTCACGGCCCGCCGAAACTCCGTGGGGAGCGTCTCGGCCGATAGGAAGCGGTTGAATGTCAAGTTGGCGTCGACGCTCGAAGCGATCACTTTGCCGGCGTAGCTTTTTCCAGAGGTGTCGGTTACGGCGATCGCTTTGCCGCTGGACGTTTCGATACCAGCAATCTCGCACTCGCGTACCAACTGCACCCCCAATTGTTGACAAACTCGCCAGATCGATTCCGCCATTTCTCCCATGCCACCCTCGACGTAGCCCCACACGCCGCGCGCACCGCCGGCTGTTCCCATCACATGATGTAGCAAGACGTACGCGGTTCCCGGTGCGGAAATGGATGCAAACGCACCAATGACAGCATCGGTGGCCAAGGTGGCTCGCAAGATGTCTGATTCGAACCAGCGTTCTAACACGGGACGCGCTGCGCCAGTCAATAACTCGATCGCCTCCGGAAGCTTATCTCCCAAGGCCGAAAAGCGATTGAATAGCTGCCAACCGGTTCGCGCATCGCCAAGCTTCTTACCGAGCGATCGCTTGCGCCAACTGTTGGGGAGTGGCAATAAATCGGGGGCAGTGGTCGACAGGATGGGTTCGAGCTGATCTGCTACCGCTTCCAACAGCGCTTCGTATTGGGGATACGCCTCAGCGTCACGCTGACTGAATTTGGAGATCTGCTGCTGGTTAAAGGCTTGGTCAGGTCCCAGCAAAAGATGCCGACCATCGCGGGCTGGCGTGAACGACGATGGGTTGCGCGGGAGAATCTTTAGCCCATTTTGCTTGAGCTGCAAGTCTTCGATGATTTCTGGAAGGAGCAGACTCAAAACATAGGAGGCGGTAGAAATTTTGTAACCCGGCCATAGCTCTTCAGTTACACTGCAGCCACCGATCACGGACCGCCGCTCAAGCACGCACACTTTCTTGCCAGCCCGCGCCAAATAGGCGGCTGCAATCAGCCCATTGTGTCCAGCACCAATAATCACGCAATCGAAACTCTGTGTGTCGTGCATCTTTTGTGTCGCCAAGTTAAAAAATTTGTGAGCTCTGGCTATGATCGACTTTCACTAGCACACAAGTTTGAGGGAATTCGCGGATTGTAACAACATGTCTTAGCGGTTGTTTCAACTGACAGGGCTTTTTCTGGTGGGCCGCAGGTAGCAAGTCGCCAAGCAGCGCTCCCAGTCGAGCCAGCAATGGGCGTCCAGACTGGCAAATCGCAACAGCTGCTATGACCGTCAGCGGCTGGCCGGAGTTTGCGGTTTGGGAGAATTACAGCGACAAAAAAATGCCAATCATTTTTTGACCTTTGGCGACTGGTGGCCTATAGTTCCACGGGTCAACTTCGTGCATGGATGTTAGCGCGTACGGTAGGCTGGCAAGTAAGGGTTCACAACTCTTTCCAAGTTGCTAGCTGGACGTGCTGAGAAGTGGTTGCCCACTTGCGACTCATGCTCTCCTTCGCTCAAAACCACGAATGCAATCGTGGGTGCGGACAGGGCGGTTTCGCTATTCCATGTTGCCCTAAAGTTGACTCCATCGGAAGAGAGCTAAATGAATTCCGCTCCCCGCCTCTTAATTTTCAGCCTGGCCTGCGTAGTTTCCGCTTGTTGCCACACTGCCCACGCCCAGCCAGTTACTTCGGTAGCCGAGGCCTCAGTATCAAGCCCGTTGCAATTGTTGCAAGCGGGACTCGATCTGGAGCGGGCACGCGAGTGGGTGAAAGCGGTACAGCACTACGAAGCGGCTGTTCGTGGTTTTCCAGAGAGTGGTGATCTGAAACGTCGCTTGCTGATCGCGAGGTTGCACAATGATGTCATTCGTCGCGGTACTGATACCGCGATCGCCGACATGGTGGAGCGCGTCTCTGAAACCGAAGCGCTCGACTTGTACTCAGAGGTTTTAGCGCGATTGGAGATGAGTTACGTTGAACCGCTGGCGATGACCGAAGTGGTGCGCAGTGGCACGGCTTATTTAGAAGTGGCACTGACCGAGCCAGGTTTTGTCCGGGAGCATATCCACGGGCAATCGCCTGAGGCGATCGAACGTTTTCGTACGTCGATTCATCGCATCACATTGGCTCATCGTATCAACAATCGTTTTGAAGCGCGTTCCGTAGTGGCCAGCGCCGCCCAAGTGGCTAAGAAAGAACTAAATGTTGCTCCGACCGCGACGGTCATGCAGTTTGTATTCGGCGCGGTCTGCTTGCTCGATCCCTACTCTTCGTTTCTGTCGTCGAGTGAATTGAATGAAGTGGAATCACAGATCGAAGGGAATTTTGTCGGACTTGGTATCGCGCTGCAGCCTCACGAAGCACCGCTCCATATCCTGAATGTAATAACCGGAGGCCCCGCGCTAGAAGCTGGTATGGAAGCAGGAGATTTAATATTAGAAATCGGCTCGGCCAACTGCGTCGAGATCGGGGCGGAGCGTGCGGCTGATTTGCTGCGTGGTCCGGAGCAAAGCCAAGTGCGTTTGCTAGTACAAAAGTCCGATGGTCAGCAGCTTGAAAAAATCGTCGTTCGTCGACGAGTGGAAGTTCCTAGCATTGAAGAAATTAAACTGGTCGAACCGGCTGCCGGTGTGGCCTATCTGAAGATCAATAGTTTCCAAAAAACCACCGCTAGCGAACTCGATCAAGCTCTGTGGACTCTGCATCGCCAAGGGATGCAAAGCCTGATTATCGACGTGCGTGGAAATCCTGGCGGCTGGCTAGATGCGGCCATCGCCGTCGCCGATCGGTTTCTTGCTGAAGGTGGAATCGTCAAGACTCAAGGACGCAACGGAATCGAGAATCAACAGTACTCAGCCACGCGCAGCGGCACTTGGCAAGTTCCTTTGGTGCTGTTGATCGACGATCAGAGTGCTAGTGCCAGTGAGATTCTGGCTGGTGCGATTCGCGATAATCAACGCGGCGCTCTCGTCGGCCAGACAACTTATGGCAAGGGGAGCGTACAGGGACTGTTTCATACCAAGTCGTTAGCCAGCGGGATTCGATTGACGGTATCGAAATTTTATTCACCCAGCGGTCGTGCCATTAGCGAACAAGGTGTTCAACCCACCGTGGTTGTGACCGAAGACGACGAGCCGCTGGCGAGATTTGTTGCCAAGACGCAATACGAGAGTGAGGGTCATCTTCGATCGACGTCAGGTCAGACCGAAAGTGAGCACTCGCGATTTGCTTCCAAAGAGGCAATCGGAAACAATGCTCAGTTTCAGGCTGCGAAGAAGGGTGATAAAGCACTGTCGGTAGCGATTGAGCAAGCCCGCCGAGCTCCGCTGACTGCCCAAGCATCACGGTAGAGAGTACGTGGGGAACTCGTGAGTATTGTGACTTGACGGATCACTCTCTATTCCTCTTACTCCCATCATTCCCATGTGTCGCATGCATCCCAGCGCGCAGGAAGTGGCACCCGGCAAGAGCGACCCTCTGAACCGGGGGCGTCGACTATAGTCGACGCAGTCCGTCTTCGCGTAGTGGGGAAGGGATGTCGATATCGACTTCATCAATCTGCCGCAATGTCTCGGGACCGAGAATGAGATCGACCGCCTCCAGCGACTGATTTAACTGCGCGACGGAGGTGGCTCCAATAATCGTAGATGCAACGAAGTCATGCTGGCGACTCCAAGCCACGGCCAGGGCGGTAAGAGACACGTCGATATCTTCGGCGATTTTTGCGAAACGCCGAGTGGCTTCTAGGCTGCGATCATTGACGAAACGCTCGGCCATGCTCTTTTGTCTCGGACCACCTGTTTTAAGATAATCGGTGAACCGTGCGCCGGGTGGGAGAGATGAATTGTATTTCCCCGTCAGTACGCCGCCACCCAGCGGAGAGTAGGGGAGCAAGCTCACTTGCTCGCGGCGACAAACCTGTGCCAATTCACTTTCACAACGGCGGTTGATCAAACTGAAATTGTTCTGCACGCTGTCATAGCGCGGTGTGTGGTACTGCTGGCTGGCCCACAAGCTCTTCATCAGCCCCCAACAGGTTTCGTTGCTAGAGCCGATGGCGCGAATCTTCCCTTGGTCCATCATTTTTCCTAACGCGGCCAATACATCTTCGTAACGCATATGATGATCGGGCCAATGCGTTTGATAGAGATCGATGTAATCTGTTTGCAAGCGTCGGAGGCTAGCTTCGACAGCCAAGCGAATTTGATGCGCATCGAGCGCGGTTCGGCCACCGCGAACCGGTGGTGAAAACCAACCGTGGCCAGGTCCCGTGATTTTTGTGGCGATAATCAATTGCTCGCGTGGCTTACTCTTCAGCCAACGACCGACGATCTCTTCGGTGCGACCAAATGTTTCGGCCAGTGGAGGTACTGGGTACATTTCAGCGGCATCGTAAAAGTCGATCCCCGCCGCCAGTGCGCGATCGAGTATCTCATGCGAAGTCCGCTCATCGCACTGACTGCCGAACGTCATCGTCCCCATACAAATGTCTGTTACCGAAAAACCACTTGCGCCAAGCCGTCTACGCTGCATTGATCCAGATCCTAAATGTGTGAAAGGAGTTTAAGTTTTTTGCGAGCCTTGGTTGAATTCCTCTGCATTCTATATAAGTGGTTCCAGTTTAACCACAATCGGCTGCCACTGTGATTCTGATATGATGTACTTGAGGGGGATCTCATGGAGTCTTCCGCTAAGTTGCTCTACTTAGGGCTGAACAGCACTCAACCAACAATTTTGGAGTTCGGCGATGTTATTGAGAATCCTATTTGTGTCTGTCGTAACATTTATTGGTTCACGGACACTTGCCGAGGAGCCAGAGATCAGTGATGACCTGCGTCAGTTGTCGTGGATGGTAGGTGATTGGTCTGTCGAGAAAGTTTGGACGAAGGAAGGGGCGGGACGTCCCAAGATTGTCATTACTGCGGGCAATCCCGATTTGCGAGTCAGCGTTATTGAAAATGGCAACGCATTACAGATTACCTACGTCTATAAGATTGTTAGGTTCGACGATAATCCTTTCAACGGGGTAGGGATTGAATATCGCTGTACTGAAACACTTCGCTTTAACGAGGACCATTACGCATTGACCGGAAGCATGTTGCGCAGTGATAAGGATAAACAACCAGTTACGCTAGAATACGAATACGAAATTGGTCGAGGTTGTTTGCGTGATTGGGCGGATAAGTTTTTGGGGACCGACTTTATGACACTTACTTGTGGCGAACCCGGTGCTCCAAATTACCCCGTGTTCCTCGTCGCCCGCCGTGATGACCATCGATCGTTGCCTAACTATCAGCCGTTCACACCTCAAACGGGAGTCGCGAAGTCGCCCTAGCGTGAAGGTTTCCCTCGGGTTCCAAATTGTTCTTCTCTGTCTTTTGGCGTGTTGTGCAACTAGCTTGGCCATGCTTTAATGCGTGCCGATGTAGCCTGCCATGCGACGTACGCCTTATCAATCGAATGTGCCTTCCACACTTATCATGCTCGAACTCTATAATCAAATTCAAGACGCCTGTGAGTTTATTCGCCGCCAGTGGGATCAACCAGCACATGCCGGTGTGATCCTGGGGACGGGACTGGGCCCATTGGTGGAGCAGATCGACATCCAGGCATCGATTGACTACGAGTCGATTCCTCATTTTCCGAAATCCACTGCGACCAGCCACCGTGGACGGTTGGTGTGTGGCAATCTTTGCGGGTTGCCCGTCATGGCCATGGAGGGCCGTTTTCATATGTACGAAGGTTACTCGCTAAAGCAGATCACGCTTCCAGTACGAGTCATGAAGGCCATGGGGGCGGAACTGCTGATCGTGTCCAACGCGGCAGGTGGGATGAACCCGTATTACAAAGATGGCGATATCGTCGTGATCGAAGACCACATCAACTTGATGGGGGACAATCCACTAATCGGGATCAACGACGATCGACTCGGGCCGCGTTTCCCTGATATGTGCGAACCGTACGATTTGAAGCTGGTCGACGAGGCGCTGGCGATTGCCCGCCGAGAAAACATCGTGGCTCACAAGGGTGTTTTTGTGGCGGTGGCCGGACCGAACTTGGAGACTCGTGCCGAGTATCGCTTTCTACGAGCCATTGGGGCCGACGTGGTGGGGATGTCAACTGTTCCAGAAGTAATTGTGGCAGTGCATTGTGGTTTGCGGACGGTCGGCTTCTCGGTCATTACCGACATGTGTTTGCCTGATGCCCTGGAGCCAGCCGACGTGCCAAAGATTATCGCCACGGCCAACGCGGCCGAGCCGAAACTACGGGCATTGGTCACGGGAGTGCTTAGCAGTAGCAAGCCTTAAAGCGATGGATGCGAAGCTCACACCGCGCGTCGACCAGGCGGTCGCGTATATCCTAAACAAACGACTGTGGCAACCTAGTGTGGCCATCGTGCTGGGGAGCGGTCTCGGAGATTTAGCGGAACGAGTTGAGCATCGGGAATGCATCGCCTACTGCGATATCCCCCATTTCTGCTCGACGCACGCCAGCGGACATGCTGGGCAATTCGTTACCGGATATCTGAGCGGTCTTCCGGTGGTGCTCTTGCAAGGTCGCGCGCATCGCTATGAAGGGATCGCCAATCACCAAGCCAGTTTTCCCATTGAGTGTGTTAGGGCCATGGGTGCCAAACTATTGGTCACGACTAACGCAGCCGGTGGATTGAACACTCGGTACTGTGTGGGGGACCTGATGGTAGTTGATAGCCACATCGATTTTTTGTGGGCGCGCGGGTTGTGGGGCGCGGAGCGATGCCAGACGCAGCTCGCGCCCTCACGGGTTCCTCCCTATGACTGGAGTCTGATTCAAACTGCGCACTCGATCGCGCGGCAGCTTGGTATTGGGTTGCAACAAGGTTGTTACTTGGCAACACTCGGGCCAACCTATGAAACGCGCAGCGAGTATCGTATGTTTCGTTGGACGGGAGCCGACGCAGTGGGGATGAGCACACTACCGGAAGTCCTGGCCGCGCAACGCTTGGGGATGGAAGTGCTCGCGTTTTCCGTGATCACCAACGTGGCCTCGACTGACATTCCGCAATCGACCACGCATGACGAAGTGGTAGCTTTGGGCCATGCGGCGGGTCCGCGACTGATGCGCATTATCGAAACGCTGTTGAACGAGCGGGCGGGACACCCCGATTGATGCGACAGTCATTTCCCGCTCGATGCTAAACCAAGCTTTCACAAACTAGCACGGCCAATAGTCTGAAACAGTTTGTTTTGTCTCCGACTTAATGTTAGGGTGAGAAGGGTCAAGACGATTCTCCGTGTGAGCCTTCGCAGGCGAGAATTGCTCGGCCACTTTTTCAATTGGGCATTTCCACTGGGCAATCTGTCCACTGCCAATCTTGTTGCCGAAAAACTTGTTGATGGAGATACTAAAATGACAGGTTCCGCAATTCTAGCACGTGACATGATGACGCAGAATTTGGTGACTCTTTCGCCCCACTTGGATGTTTTTAAGGCGATTGATATCTTACTTCGCAAGCGGATTTCCGGGGCACCGGTGGTAGATTCACAGGGGCGATACTTAGGGGTTTTTTCGGAAAGTTCCGCGATGCGCGTGATCGTCAATGCGGCTTACGACAATTTACCCGATGCGGGACTAATGCCTTTTGTGGATTGCCACGCCCCGACGATCAATCCCGACACAGAGCTGCTGACGATCTGTCAAACCTTCCTAGATCAAGCCACTCGTCGCTTGCCGGTACTCGAGGCTGGTCGATTGTTAGGGCAGATCAGCCGCCGCGACATCATGCGCAAAGTAAGTGAGCTGAGCAAGGGGAAACAATGTGGACACTCCGAGTTGCTCTATCTATCGGCGCTGACCGAGAGTAGCCAAGGAGTCAATTTGCGAATCGGCTGATACTGTAGACCCACTCGCTAGCGCGTCGAGCTGATATTCGCCGACGCGGTACATTGGCTGACAAATTTGAGCTAAAATGAAGGTAGCGGCAAATTTCTCAGCGCATAGGGCTTTCTTAGAGCACAGGGCTTTCTTAGAGCACAGGGCATCGGAGCTCATTGAAGCGCGCAGTTAGCCGCCAGGAGGTTACGCTCGAGCGATGGTTCACCAAGCAACTCAGCCAAGCACGCTCTGTCTTTGTTTGGTACTATGCGCGGTCCTCCCTACCGCTTGTGCCCGCGCGCAGGGCTCTTTGACATCGGACAGTTTACCGTCGGGCTTTTCGAAGGTCTCGGGTCGGTATGTGGATGTGATTACCGACCTGCCTCTCAGTGACGACCTGCGCGAGTTGCCAGCGGTCTTTGACGCGGCGGTGCCACAGTGGTGCGAAGTCTTCGACTTGCCGCTCGACTCTGTTTCCACTTGGCATGTGAAAGCGTTCGTGATGCTTGATCGCCAGCGCTTCATTGCCGACGGCTTTCTCCCTGAAGCCATCTCGCATTTCACTTACGGTTTTCAGTATGGTGATCGGCTGTGGGTCACTGAACAACGGAGCGCCTACTATCGACGGCATTTGTTGTTGCACGAAGGGACGCACTGGATTATGGCTCGGAAGTACGGGCGACAGGCACCACCGTGGTTGATGGAGGGAATGGCTGAATGGCTGGGGACACATCGTTGGGATGGTGAGCACTTAGAAATGGGGATCATCCCGGCCACGCGCGAGGAGGTTCCATATTGGGGGAGGACCAAAATCATCCAAGATCAATTGGCCGATGGAGTCGCTCCCTCGCTCGAATCGATTCTTCGTTACAGTGATACGGCCCATCAACAGCAGGAAGCGTATGCGTGGAGTTGGGGTGCGGTTGTGTTTCTGAAACACCATCCTGACACGGCGGCCACGTTTGAAAAGCTGCTTGGTCAGCCGCTGCAGGGACGCGACGATGCCAATCGTTGGTTATTTCGACAGTTGAGCAGTAAGTGGCCCAATTTGCGCCAGGAATGGAACGCCACCGTGGGTGACCTCGATTACGGCTTTGCCCCACAGCGAGGCATGTTGGTCGTATCAGCCAATCCGCAACTACTTACTACACCTCAGTCGATCACGATCGACGTAGCCGAAGGATGGCAAGCGTCGGGAAGCGTGGTGCCTGCTGGTTCGACCATTAGCGTGCGGGCCGAGGGCAAATTTATTGTAGCCCGTCAACCAAAACCGTGGCAGTGCTCTGCAGATGGTGTCACCTTGGAATATTATCGCGGCCAACCCCTGGGACGCTTGCTCATGACCACCGCAGCTCCGCTGGTCAAGGAGCCCGATTTCTCACACCCGTTGGCAATAACTGCGGTCGGATCGGGCGGCACATTCACCGTGGCTCAAGGAGGCGAACTCCATTTTCGTATCAATGAAGCGACAGGCGATTTGGCGGACAACTCAGGTACCCTAACGATTAGCATCAGCCCATGATTCCACTGCATGATGACGTTCGCTCCCAGCGCACGCCGTTGGTCAACTATTGCATGATCGGTTTGTGCACGCTGATGTTCGCCATGCAATTGTCTTCCGGGCCCGGCAACGGTTCGATCGTCGAACGCATGGGAATGGTTCCCGCCCGCCTGACAGCTCCCGAAGGAGAACAGGTGTTAGTCCCCGATCAAATGTTGGTCGACACACCGCTCGGACCACAATTGATCGAAGGCTATCGGCCATTGGACACAGCGGTGGTCCCCGAGTGGTTAACGCTGATCACATGTATTTTCCTGCATGGTGGTTGGCTTCACTTTTTAGGAAACATGTGGTTCCTGTGGGTCTTCGGTGATAATGTCGAGGATCGCTTAGGGCACGTGGCTTACGCAGCCTTGTATTTAGGGACTGGACTCATCGCGGGTTTGTGCCATTTGATCGTCAACTTCGATTCGACAGCTCCCACGATCGGTGCCAGTGGCGCGATCGCCGGTGTTATGGGGGCTTATCTGGTCATGTTTCCTCGCGCTCGCGTGGTGACGATGATCCCGATGATCTTTTTATGGCCTGTCATTGAATTGCCTGGTCCAGTATTTCTAGGGATTTGGTTCTTACTACAGTTTTGGAATGGCGCGTCGGGAATATTGGGGGATGCAGCTACCGGCGTCGCGTGGTGGGCGCACATTGGAGGCTTCATGGCTGGTTTAGCTTGCGGGGCAGCCGTGGGTCGGCAGCGATAGAACGTGGGGTACTCAATTGCGCATGAGGGTACTCATTTGTTCGCTAAGCATCGGTAGGAAAATGATGCCACTATAGTGATTGGCTAACAGCTTGACGTGATGTTGTTCATCCAGCCCGGCCGCCTTGGCCAATAGATCGGAATTCTTAGGTGGTACGACATCATCGTAGCGACCGCTAAACAACCATACGTGTTGTGGGTCGACGCGATGCGCTAGCCGCAGTGGCTCGATGCGATTAAGCATCTGCCGGAACTGAGCATTGGTCATTCCATCAGCCAGCATCGCATTGCGAACTTTGGTTGCATCCTTTTGCCCGTCCATTAGCACACTGTATAAGTCGCCCCCTGCCAAGAGAATAAAAACTTGGTAGTAGGCTCGGTCCAATCCCGCCGTGGTGGCCGTGACGAAACCGCCGAGGCTGGTCCCCTGAAGCGAAATTCGCTCGCAATCGACCAGCGGCAAGGCTGCGACGGCATCTCGTGCGCGACGCGCGTCGACGACACTCTGGCAAAGGGCTTCGGCAAGTTGTCCACCGTCGGGAGTAGTGTCCACACCACGACGCACTCCGTAGTAGGGGAGTTGCAACATGAAGGTGTGAATTCCCTTCGATCGTAGCGCCTTGGCAACGAGTCGTCCGACGGTCATGCCGCGCCCCGACTCGTGCACTATCACCGCAGCAGGTGCCAACATTACTTGGTCACTCGCGTTGCGCGCCTGATACCATTCCATCGCGGCCAGGTCATTGACGGCATCTCCTACCGGACGCGCGGAGGGAAAGCGGACCAGCCAATCCCCTTGGTTTTCCGAGGCGGGTTCTAACCGCACTTCAAACTGCTCGCGGGGCCAAGCCAAAGATTTTAAGCAATCTCGCGCATCGTCGGAGGGTTCATTTCCGAAGTCAATGGAATCTTCCGCCATGAACTTGGAGGTGGTAGTTAATTTTGGGGCGACGACTTGTTCCGCCGATATTTCGTTGAGTAGTTCGCGCAGATCGAGTCGCACGTACGGTCGTTCCGCCGCGGGTTGCCGATGCGTCGCATTGGCGACATATAGCAGACCATCCTCGGGAACAAACAACACATTGTGCAAGTTCGATTCCATCGCCACGGGGCGCGACATCAATTGACAGGCGGCCGCAATATCAATCTGTCCATGCCCTTCGGTAACGCGCCGTCTGAGTTCCAGCAATCGCTCATCGGCGGAGAGGACGACTGAGTCGGGTATTCCTTCTCCGAGAAGCGGATGTCCGGTGCCTGGTGGAATGAATTGCAACGTATCTGGTGTGGCAGCCACGCCTACAGCCGACCGATCCTCGCCATCAGCGAAAACGTAGTAGTACTCACACGTGCGTGGACTGCTGCGCCATAGTTGTTTGACTTGCTCTAGCGACGAACACTCCTCCAACGCTCGTCGCATCAACGTTGCCATTGGTACTCCATCCCATTCCCCTTCACCGCGACCACCCATCTCACCTAAAGAGATCTGCTCGGCATTCATGCCACTCACACTCCCGATAAAACCAGCGTAGCCGACGTTGGCAAAGGGGATCTGCCCGGTCGGAGCAACGATAAACGTCGTGGCGGCATCTTGCAAACCAATGGTGGTCATGTAGTCCAGAACACGGCCATGATAGAGTTTGCCATCGACGGTCGCGCTCCCTGAGAGTGCGAATCCAGAGCAATGGAACATTTCTGGAAACACATTCAGCGCTTCCACGAGATCAGGCTCTAGTCCCAGTCCAACAGCCATCGCGCGCGTCTCGGCCTTGTGACGTTCTGGGATATGTGCCGCCAAGCGCGCATAGGCCGCGTCGAGGTCATGTCGGAACCAGCGACCATTGATGACCGTTTGCACGGTACCGAAAGCGTTCAATACTGAATCGATGCAACGCTCCGCTTCGGGTTGCAAAAGTTGCGCGTGGGCCAATCCGATTTGTTCGGGTGTTCCATGCAAGATGGCGACGCGCTGTCCCTCCACCCATCGCAACTCTCCGTGGGGGACATTTTTTCCGCGTTGCTTGGGGGAGGTAAGTACTGTCGAGGGGGCGAGAATTTCCAGCGCGCGTCGCGCGCCACGGGCAAGCTGCAATTCCAACTCGCCTCGCGACAATGGTTCAATTCGCAAACCTGGCCAATCGTCGACCTCCGCTAGTGGTGCGGCTGTTGCAACAAAGTGCATGTCGATGCGAACTCCAGCCAGTTCGGCAGCGATGCTCGTCGGCTGGCTACCAAACTTAAGCCAATTTTCATTTTCAATCCAAGCCTCTTTCTCAGTCGAGTAAGTGGGGTTCGCTAGCGTCAATAAGAAACCCGCCAGATCGCTCCCGGTGGCTGTCGCCAGCATGCGCGACGCGATGCTAGCCTGCGTGCCACGACCGATCAGTCTTTCGACGATCCCCAAAGGACGCAGATGATCTTCGCCAATCAAATTCGGACCAACTCCTAAGTACACCACGTTGTGTTTCGGGAGCGCAAAGGCCAATCCATCAGCGCGACGACGAATGGTCACGGCATAGTCTGCGTGCTCAAGGATCAAATCGAAAGCCTCGTCTCCCTCCCGTACCAATTGGAATTGAACCTTATGTGGAACGCCGTCGATCGGGAATTGAGTTTCCCCCGACAACGTGAACTGCTGCGCTTCGCCGTGCGTCAATTGTAGCCAGGGAGCGAGTTGTCCACTGAGTTTGGACAAATTATCGGCCCGTGTGGTCAGCGGATCATTGAATAGCAGTGAACCCAAAAGAAGATAGGGAACAATCATACGCCGCAAGGATGGGCCAGACATGCTGAGCTCAACTTTCAAGAAATGATTTGGTTTCAGGACGCTCGGCTACGGTTGGGACGCACAACGAATCCATGTAGTATATCGTACACCCCAAGTTCGGCACTGCGTGTTCCAAATCGTTCGGAGCAAGTTTAGATTTCTAGCACTAGTGCTCGATCAAGCATCGTTCGGGGAATAAGTTTCGGATCTTGAACGTAGCTGCGGTCGCCAGACCGCAGGGAGTCTACGTTCTGGCCAACGTAGCTACGACAGCGATTTCCCGATCGATGCCAAAAAACTTCCCGACAAAAAGATGTGCGGCAAAAAGATAAGAAGAGGGTGTGCGCTCGTTGGAAGTGTGCGTTTCCGCGCCAGAACAGATTGGCAATTCGAATGCGGCGTCATTATCGATACATCTCCCCTACCGCGCAGTAACCACGTAGTCGGCAAAATCGCTTCAACAGTCAATCTTTCACGTTTGTTCGATTTGGGCCGCCGCAGTCGACGATACTGACCTCACGCTCCAATGCTTGCATTGAACTGGGGCTGCTTCCCTATTCTAAGCACCCAAGCAGAAGTTTTTCATCGACCTGAGCCACAGGTGTTGCCCCAGACACCGTGGTTGTGGGTGACTGAAAACTTGCGCTTGGTTGCTTAATTCACCATCGACCGCACAGAAATTCCATGACTGATTTCAACGACTATTCGGCCGACGTCACCAACGAGCAAGAAGACCTTCGCGCTAGCCGCCGCAAGCGGACTACGGAAGATGGCGCGCCTCAAAGTCCGTTGGAGACTTATCTGCGGGAGATCAACGAAACGCCACTATTGTCCGCTAAGGAAGAGCGCGAACTGGCCAAGCGCATAGGCGATGGTGACGCACAGGCTCGCGATCACATGGTCCGCGCCAATTTGCGACTGGTGGTCAACATTGCGCGGGGCTATGTAGGCAAGGGACTGGGGCTGCAGGATTTGATCGAGGAAGGGAATCTGGGATTGCTCCGCGCCGTGGAGGGTTTTGATCCCGAAGTCGGTACGCGTTTCAGCACTTATGCTAGTTATTGGATCAAGCAGTCCATTAAACGAGCGCTGATTAATTCCGCCAAGACCATTCGCATACCAGCCTATATGGTCGAATTGCTGAGCAAGTGGCGGCGCGCCTCAGCCCGGTTGACGGAGGAACTAGGACGGACACCCACACAGGAAGAAGTGGGACGGGTTCTTGGGTTGGCGCGCAAAAAGCTGCCGATTATCAAGAAGGCGATTCAGATTTATAACAACACTCCGCAGAGCGATCAGACCGATGCCGGTTGGTCCCTGGGAGAGATGGTCATGGATGAGCGTTTGAAGGCCCCCGATGAGGAGCTGCTCGATCACGATGTGTTGAGCACCGCGCTCGAATTGTTGGAAGGACTCGATGTCCGCGAAGCCACTGTATTGCGGATGCGTTTCGGTTTGGCCGACACGACGGCTCATACTCTTAAAGAGATCGGCAACGAGCTCGGGTTGACTCGCGAACGCGTGCGGCAAATCGAAACCGAAGCCCTCGCCAAGCTCGCCGACGGCCTGCGGGATCCCAAGGAACGCATGGGGTTGGCGTAGACGATCACGAATTGCCGTCGGTCAACATGGTCAATTGGAGATTGTTGTGTTCTTGCTACTTGTTGGTGTACACTGGCTGCTCGAAGTTTATCTCAGTCTATTCAGCATAGAACAGTGTCGTATTCATGGATTCAGCAGCAGCGATTGCAGCGGCAGTGGCCGCAGCATCTGGGCCTCTTATTCCCACAGCAGGTGGCACAAAATCAGGCTTAGCCGCGTGTGAGCCGACCGTTACTCGCTTGGATCTAAGATCACTCAGCGGCATCGTCAGCTACGAAGCCTCCGAGTTTCTAATCAGCGCGCTCGGTGGAACTCCCATCAGCGATTTGCGCGATGCACTGGCCGAGCATGGACAGTACCTCCCCTTTGATCCGATGTTTGTCTCACAGGGAGCCACGCTCGGCGGGACCGTGGCGAGTGGACTGAGCGGTGCGGGACAGTTGCTGTATGGGAGTCTCCGCGATTTCGTGATGGAGGTCGAGCTAGTCGATGGACTTGGAAAGATTGTGCGTGGCGGTGCCAAAGTTGTGAAGAATGCGGCGGGCTTCGATCTGCCGAAACTGATGGTCGGTAGCTACGGACGTTTGGGGATACTGACGGAAGTTACGCTGAAAGTTTTCCCCCAACCCCAGGCCAGCGCCACCCTGACGGCACGCCTGCCGAGCATGGCCGCCTGCGCGACGGCGGTACAGAGTTTATTGTCACAGCCACTCCCCATCAGCTCATTGGACTTGGAACCAACCGCTGCTGGCGAAATCGGTTTGTGGAGCCGTTTTTCTGGCCCCGTCGACTCATTGCCGCAGGTCCTATTGCGTGGGGCAGAAGCGCTGGGACATGCATCGGAAAAAATCATCGACGCGGAGCAAGATCGTCAGCTGTGGAAAACGCGGGGGGAGAAGTTGGAAGTAGCCGGCGGGGATGAGAGCCAACTACTGATACGGATTTCGACAACCCTCGATGGCTTGCAGGAACTGTATGCGGGGCTGAATGCCTTTGAAGGTGCGACGCTCTGTTCGACCGGGGGGGGCGCGACAACTTGGCTGTCTCTCTTGGCAGCAACTGATTTAAGTACGGTCGACCAGTTGTTGAGTCAACTACAGCTTGCGGGTGTCGTTGTACGTGGACCAGTCGATCGTTTGATGGTGTTGGGAGAAAAGGCTTGGCTGGCGACAGCCGCTCGAATTCAGAAAGCCATCGACCCTGACCGAAAGTTTTTGGCGTTCTGAGGGCTCCCCGTTCTAATATCGCGCAGACTTTGGACCGATTCCTACGGTGCTAGAAGGGTATCCGCCTTGCTCTGCTTCGGGTCGAGAAGTTTCGATAGCTCGGCAATATCATCCAGTGCGTTTAAAGCGAATCTTCCATCTTCAAGCGGCTCGTTGAGCGAGAACCAGTGAAATGTCACTGTTGTTTCCAAGTTGTATCGCTCACCATCCTTGACGCCCGGTAACCCAGTACTGCCCGCACGAGCTTCGTAAAACCCAACTGAATCTCGGAGAATTCGTTTCGGGACGAATATGTTTTTCATTTCGGACCACTGGTAGGTCTCCGTGAATTGAGGAAAAGTTTTAGTTCCAGCTGGTGTTTCGAGAGAAATCTGTACGGCATGCCGCTCAGGCATGAGGGTGTCGAGTCGGTATTCGTAGTTGGTGACACTTAGCCCTCGCTGGGTCTTGAGGCTTAATTCCCGCTCAATTTCAAATTTGACTGTTTGTTTAGACGGGAAGCTAGTTGCGGCTGGTATCAAGAGTTGCCCGGAGGCGACAATCCGTTCGAAGCCGGGAGCGGCAGGGTCGGTGTAAAACTCTACTGGAAATGCTGCCAACCCCACACAGCGTGGATCTGGTATCTTCAAAGCTGCTAGCCCCGCCTGAAAGCTATTTGTGTAGCTATGCACACGACCGGGAAAGACAAATTTTCGGGAAGATTTGCCATTTGTAACCATACCGCAAAGTCGAACCGCTTCCTCACTCTGAGCTTGAGCGCCAGCGCCTTCCATATACTTAGACTCTGAAGCGACGAACAAGTGAGAGCGATCAAAGTCTACAATGTATCGCGTCAGGCTTACCTCTGAAAACAACTGACGTGTACCCGTATCGGCAACGCTTTCGACCTGCATCAACATGTCAAACTGACGCCAGGCATTGCAGTTTACGCAGTGGCCGTTGTAATAACTAACGACCTCGTCAATCGGATCGGCCCCCTTGGCAGAGACCTGGACGAGAGAAAGGGTAAGTAGTATGCGCGGAAGAGGGAGCTTCTGGTTCACAATTTTTGGCTTTCAGGGTAGAGCACATCTTTAATCGCAAATCGTCACGTCATTTCAGAATCTCCCGTACTCAATCCCCTAGGACTAATCTTGACACGGGTTGGAACGATCCAGCGGTACTCTTGATGTGCCAATGGAGCACGGTTGACTCCTCTCCGTTGGTTTCTTCCTGAGCAACATCTTTATCGGACTTGGTTAGTATGAGTAAGACTCGATACACTCCCTCCGTAACTTGTACGGAGGAGGCCGAAACTAGTCCCTGTTGACAAGTGCATTCAATCAGCACGGCAGGCGGCGAATCTCTTCGCCCTTCAGGTAACTTTAGCAGCGACGGATGGAGCCGTATGAGCGAGGTCGCTGCGTACTGTGATTCGTTATCTGGATCGCGGCGAAACCTTAGAATCGAGGGAGAAATCGTGACATCTCTTTCTCGCTGGATCAAGCACTTTATCGAGCACTCGCGTCCAGATAGCGGCTCTGTCACGCGAATCTCACCGCCAAAACCGGCAAATGCTTGTTTCCCAATTTCCGCCGAGCCTACTAGGAAATACTTTCCTTCAGATTGCTCTATTGAAGTGTCAAGATCCGCCAAGTCCCCAGTGCAATTGATCACTGCATTTTTGGGAGAAGCTGGTTCGGTGATCAGCATCGGAATACGCAACTTGAGCTGGGTGTCGTCGGGTGCAAGCTTTGCATATACGGCCTGATCGACGAAACACATCAAACCTGCCAGTTCATACGTCATGTGCAAATCCACCAGCCGGTCTTGGCTATCATACACGAACACTGAGTAGACTTGTCTGGGGGTTTTCGACTGCGGTGCGGTTTGCAACGTAAGTTCAAAGTCAGCCGATCCTTGGCTGGCTATGACATTGGTTAGATTGTTCGCTTTAATGCAAGCGCAAACAACAACCAGCCGGTTGATATTGAAGTCTTCACCCGAGGTATTGTGAACTGTTAGTTTGAGTGAGATCGTTTCTCCTGCAGGAACAGGCCCTAAATTGAAAGGAGCCCTCATGTTCCCAGGGGCAAACTCAGCAATGGCCGCTTCCGCACGAATTTCAATGCTAGGCGTTTCCGTAGACTGCGATTGCTTATCCTGGCCCCGAAGATGGTATAGGCAAGTGCCACACTGCAGAAAGTAGACAAGAACACCAATCGCAACAAACCGGAGCATAATGCAGCCTCAGTTGGATAGAACCCGATGCGTCCACAAGTAGAAGTTCTGTAGCGTGATAGACAGAGAATGTATCGATCGCATCCTCACTGTCAAGAAAATTCACCTGGTTTTCAGGCACTTCTTTTCTGCTAGCAAATCAAACTAAGCATCGAGCGGGAAACAACTGTCGTAGCTGCGGTCGCCAGACCGCAGGGAGTCGACGTTCTGGCGAACGTAGCTACGACAGCTATTCGAACGACTTCCAACGTCCGCCAATCAGTCTTTGGTGTGGTCGATAGTTGGCTTTGTACTTTAAGTGCTGATTGTCGGCTACCATCAATCCTAAATAGAGCCAATGAAAGCCGCGCATGCGGGCCAGTTTGATCTGCTGCAAAATGGCATAAGTCCCCGGGTTGAGCCACGCGTATTGCGGGTCGAAAAAACAATAGACAGCCGAGAGGCTGGCCGCTCCCACATCGGTAATGGAAACGGCGATCAGTTCATCGTCTAGCCATAAAGACAGCTCGGCCACGTCAGCATAGGAGTTGAGCAGGAACGCTCGGTATTCGGACTCATCGACCATCTCCTCACCATGGCTCAAGTTTCGCTGCGTACGGTGGAGGTTAAAAATCTCTAGGCGTCGCGCATCGACGCTGGGTGGAGCGACTTCAGTTCTCAGTTTGCCATCTCCGAGCCTCTGCGCGCGACGTTGAGAACGCGAAGGTTGAAACTCGGCAACTTCAATTCGCAATGGTTCACAGGCGTTACAGTTTGGACATTGCGTCCGATAAAAGAACCAGCCCGAGCGACGATAGCCAGCTTCCAGCAACCAATCGAATTGCTCTGCTGTCAGCCCTTCGGCGGGAACGTTTAGTGGCAGCCTGGAAATTTGATCGGGCAAATACGAACACACGTCCGGCTCGTCAGAGATGACTTTCAGAAAGTCTATTTCACGCACTGTACGACCACCGCTGCGGCTTGCCCCTGAAGTGTGAAGCTCAACTTAAGTATATGCTCGCGGTCAGTTCGTTGTGCCTGGGTGCAAACTTGAATCGCACACTGCGGGTCAGGCTGGGCATAGCCGAGCGTGGGGAGCGTTTTTCCCGCTCGCACGGCCAGGATGCTGGCGGCCAGTTCGAGCAATCCGCAAGCGGCACCGGCGGTTCCAAAATAACTGGAAAACGCAGTAACAGGAACGTTGGGAGCGACGCGCGCGATGGCCGACGCTTCCTCGATATCGGTCTGCTGAGCCGAATAGCCTTGAGCAGAGATGTGGGACAACTCATCGGGTTGAATGTCCGCCTGCTGTAAACAATCTTCGGCCGCACTCACCAAAGCGTCGCGGCTACCACAGTAAGGACGCGTTGGGCGACCGTAGCGGCTACTGGTCCCCACGAGCACTCCCAGGACTTTTGCGCCACGTTGCATGGCGTGGCTGCGGCTTTCGAGAATAAAAGTTGCGGCACCTTCGCTAGGAACGATCCCACGCCGACGCGCGTCAAAGGGGATCGAATGTGGGCCATCGGCAGTGGCAGCAGATCGGGGATGTTGGTTGTACAATCCAGGCGCGCGATACAACATCCGCGTGGGTGTTACCCGAGTACCACAGGCACCTACAATCATCAGGTCGGCGGCCCCGCGTTGAATGATACTAGCCGCCTCGCCCAGCGCCAGTAGCCCACTGGCTTCCTCCATTGCAAGAGAATTATTTGGGCCGCGGGCGTCGACTGCGATGCCAACATGGCAACTGGGCATATTGGGCAAATACTTGAGCATCCACAGTGGAAAGATGTGCTTGGCGAACGCACCTCCCCACTTGGAAAAGTCCATCCGCCGTGCAGTGACACAAGCCATGATGCTCTCCCGCATATCGGCGATGTCACCGGGGAGCATCTCCGTCCCATACACCACCCCCATGCGCTCTGGGACAGGGAGGAAATCGGTCAGACCAGCGTCTTGCCAAGCTAGGTGGGCTGCGCTGTAGGCAATCTGCACTTCGCGTCCCATGACCTTGAGCGCCTTCCGAGGCGTGACGTAGAGCTTGCCATCAAAGTCATCGATTCCCGCTGCATAAAAAGTTGTCAGCGCGTCATCGCTGAGTGTGGCATAGGGTCTGATGGCGCAATCACCTGCCAACAGTCGACGACGAAAATCCTCACAGCCTATCCCCAGTGGCGTTACGCAGCCGATCCCCGTGATGACAATGTCGTTTAGACCGACCATGCTAGGCTTTGTCTCAAAAGGGGTCTGACCCTCTCCGGCAAGACCAAAATATTAAAGTAAACTCGACTGCCTCCAAAGGGTCAGACCCCTTTTGAGACAAAGCTTAATGAATCACCGGACAAACATCGAACCAATTGCGCCGATCGCGCTCCATCCATTCCGCCGACGCCTCAGGGCCCCAGCCTCCCACGGGATAACTTTCCATTCTTGGCGCCGCGGGACTACGCCAAGCGGCGATGATTGGATCGATGATCTCCCACGCCAACTCCACTTCGTCGCTTCGCGCAAAGAGGCTCGCATCCCCTTGTAGGGCATCGAGCAGCAAGCGTTGATAGGCATCGGTTTGCGACTTGTCTTGCCCAGTATCAAAGCGGAAGTCGAGACTACTTTGCCGCAGCTTCATCCCTTGATCGGGTACCTTCGATTGGAAATGGACTTGGATTCCTTCGGCCGGTTGAATCTGAATCACCAAACGATTGGCTTGCGGGGTCGAATGTCGACCGTTATCGAAGAGCAAATGTGGTGGCTCGCGAAAGTTGAGCACGATTTGCGTCGTGCGACAGCTCAGCGCCTTGCCACTTCGTAAATAAAACGGAACCCCTTTCCAACGCCAATTGTCGATGTTGAGCTTCAGGGCCGCGAAGGTCTCGGTCGGACTCTGTGGGGCGACTCCTTCTTCGTTCAAGTAGCCTTCGTACTGCCCTCGCACACCGCAAACGGCGAAGTCCGCGCCTTGCAAGGGGCGAACCGCTCGCAACACTTTTACCTTCTCATCGCGGACCGAATCGGCATTGAACTTTACCGGGCCTTCCATAGCGGTAATCATCATCAGTTGAAAGATGTGATTTTGAAACATGTCGCGCATGACCCCAGAGCGGTCGTAGTAATCGGCGCGTCTCCCCACCACCACTTCTTCCGCTACTGTGATCTGCACATGATCGACGTAGTGGCGATTCCATAGCGGTTCAAAGATCGCATTGCCAAAACGCAGGACCAACAGATTTTGCACGGTCTCCTTACCGAGGTAATGATCGATGCGGTAAACCTGATCTTCACGAAAAACGCGATTGATCGATTGGTTGAGTCCCCGCGCTGTGGCCAAGTCGGTACCGAAGGGCTTTTCAATGACGATGCGCCTCGCACCTTTGGAATCTTCGGCTAGTCCAGCTTTGCCCAATTGCGCGGCCGCCTGTTCGTAGAGCTGTGGCATCGTAGCCACGTAGTACACTCGGTCGGTAGGCTTGCTCTGTTCGATCTCGCTTAGTCGCAATCCGAGGGTTTCAAAGTCCGCGTCGACTTGGATATCCCCTGGACAGTAGTAGACGTTCGCTGCAAATTCATTCCAGCTTGCTTGATCAAATTTATCACCGACAAACTTTTGAGTTGAGCCCGCCAGTTCCTTCCGCCACTCGTCATCACTGAACTTGCTACGTGCGACACCGACGACGCGCGTGCTCTCTGGGAGTTTGCCCCGTTGGAATTGCAAATACAAAGCTGGAATCAGTTTGCGGCTGGTCAAGTCGCCAGACGCACCAAAGATCACCATCGTCCGTGCCATACTGGTTCCCTAGCTAGGTTGTTTGCGGAGATCGAGCCATTCGGAGTGAAAGGTTCCGTCGCGGTCAACTCGTTTGTAGGTATGCGCGCCGAAGTAGTCTCGTTGGGCTTGCAGCAGATTGGCTGGCAAGCGCTCGCGTCGATAACTGTCGTAGTATCCCAAGGCAGCCGAGAACGCAGGAGTCGGAACGCCCAATTGCGTGGCCGCTATGATCACCGCCCGCCATGCAGCCTGGCTGTCATCGATAATCTTCTTGAAGTACGGATATAGAAGTAAGTTCTCAAGGTTGGGCTGTTCGTCAAACGCTTCCTTGATGCGATCCAAGAATTGAGCGCGTATGATGCAACCGCCGCGCCACAGCAAGGCGCAGTCGCCGTAATTCAGATTCCAATCATGCTCTTGGCTGGCCGCTTGCAATTGTACGAACCCTTGGGCATAGCTGCAGATTTTCGACGCATACAGGGCTTGTCGTACCGCTTCAATGAAGTGCTCCTTCTTGCCGATCAATTGGCTGACCGCACTGGCGAATTCTGGGTTATCACCCTGCTTGGGGCCCGAGAGAACTTTGCTCGCCCGTACCCGCGCTTCCTTGATAGACGATAACCCCCGAGCGTAGACAGCCGTGGTTACGAGCGTGCTGGGAACTCCCAGATCGAGCGCTAGTTGGCTCATCCACTTGCCGGTCCCCTTGGCACCCGCCGCATCCAGGATTTTGTCGACTAAATATCCTTCGGTCCCTGGCTGGTCGTCCTTGGCGCTAAAAATATCCCGCGAGATCTCGATCAGGTAGCTTTGCAGCTCCCCTTTGTTCCATTCATTGAATACGTCGTAGAGTTCGTCATTGGTCAGTCCAGCCATTTCCTTGAGAATCTGATACGCTTCGCAGATCAACTGCATATCACCGTATTCGATGCCATTGTGAACCATCTTAACGTAGTGTCCCGCCCCACGTGGACCGACCCATTCGCAGCACGGAATGTCTTCCTTGGGGCCCACCTTAGCCGATATCGCTTGAAAAATAGGCTTGATCAACGGCCACGCCGCAGCGCTCCCGCCAGGCATTAGGCTCGGTCCCTTTAAGGCTCCTTCCTCACCACCGGAGACCCCCGTGCCGACGAAGAGCAGCCCTTTGTCTTCGATGTATTTGGTGCGGCGCTCAGTATTGGTGTAGTGCTCATTACCACCATCGATGATCACATCACCCGGCTCCATGTGTGGCAATAGTTGTTCGATGAGATCATCCACGGCTGGTCCCGCCTTAACCAGTGTCATCACCAATCGCGGTTTTTTGAGCGACGCAACAAGCTCCGCGATCGAATGACAACCAACAAAGTTCTTCCCCTTTGCTCCGCCATTAATAAGATCGTCTACTTTTTCAGTCGTTCGATTGTAGACAGCGATGCGATAGCCACGGCTTTCCACGTTCAGAGCCAAGTTTTCGCCCATTACCGCCAGTCCAATTAAACCGAAATCGCACTTCTCACTCATCGTGACTCTTGCTTTCATGGTGCCCAGTCGCAAAGGAGTCTGATCCCTGGTAGGCAATATTGTTTTGGCAGTGGATGATTGCCCAGCCCGAAGAGGGTCAGACCCCTGTTCGGCTAAGCTGTGTGGCTCGGTTGCAAAGCGAACTGATTCAATGACGGCATTGCAAGCACTTGACAGTTTAGGAAATCAGCCGCCGCTGAAAACGGGGCTGAGCTCAATTTTAGCGAAAGATAGTGAAGCACCCTAACCGATACAACCCACAAGCTTACCCTTGACGTCGCAAACCGCCGACATTAGAACATTATTTAATAGTGGTCTAAGACGATGTATTGAATAGTCAAGCATAGCAGATTGGGCAACAACACAGGTGGCGTCGTAGCCAAGTGGCTAAGGCGGCGGATTGCAAATCCGCTATTCCCCGGTTCGAATCCGGGCGACGCCTCTTTACAAATCTCCTTGTTTTTCTTGGTTGGAACGCACTTTTAGCGTTACCGTCGTTTTGACGTGCGACCCCGTGTTTCAAAAAGTTGTACCGAAAAACTTAGGTATGACAGGAAGGCGACCGCACCCATGGCTAGACCAAAAGCCAAAGCACCCGCGCGTAGGTATCACATCAGTGGTCAGTCAGTCGTAACGATTGATGGACGCGACTTCTACTTAGGTATGCACGACTCTTCCGAGTCAATCGCACGTTACGCTTGTCTCATCGCCGCCTATCGGGCTACCGGATTATCTCTACCCCAAGGTTTCGATTTGTCGAGCTTGGACGCACAGGTAGCGGTAATACTCGGACATGCATGTTCGCTACCACAGCAGCAATCGAAAGAGCCTGTGCTTGTTCGTCACGTTACCGCGCTCTATCGTGCGCATGTTGCGGAGAAGTATCGCAACGCCAAGGAGGAATTGAACCGCAACAACAAGCTGTGCGATGAGATCGACGCCGACTTTGGCGACATCGTTGCAAGCGACTTTGGGCCGGTCAGATTAAGGGCTATCGATTAGAGGGCACCCAAAATAGGAATGCAGTAGAGTTTGCTTGTTTGGGTCACTCAACCTCAGGCGGCACGGAACCGTAGGACCACGCTTCAGAAAAGCGGTGGGCTAGCGGGGGAACCGGAATGGAATCAGGCACAAGGGAGTTTGCTAATGCGATTCCAGTATTAGCCATTTGTCGTCCCGCCGTAGTAATCAGATTACTGTAGCTGGTCAACCGCGTTTCATAGCCGCCTCCCTGCGGACCGAACGCGTCCTCGGTTGGCACATAGCCGACGCAGTCGTTGGCAAGACTGACTGGAAACGTCAGCGGAAAATGGATGGCCTCTCGCTGGTCCAGTCCATACTGGCAGAAATATTCGGCGGGCGTTGTGACAAAGACGGCTGGCCCCAGTTGAATCACTTGGATCTCAACGTCGCGAATTGGTTCCTTGGCGATCAAGGCATCCACCAGAATTGTCTCTTTGGCAAATATCCAGTCGGTGGCGTTTTGGCTGCGATCAGTCTCTTGCACCGTGTGCCGTGCCTGGGCTACGCGCTCGGCGGTCGGCTGGCGTCGCGGTATTTTTAGAATCTTGGAAGTACCAGCTAGTGAAACTTGGTCCGTTGTCCCCATCAGCAGTAACTGCTTCACCGCTTCCGCACCGACCTGACTGCCGACCAACTTGGCAGCCGCATCACCTGATACGCGCAGGTAGGGACTGAGATTGTCGGTGGCATTCGTGTCCCCCGATGCTCCGGCAAGAAACAAGACGACGACATCCTCGCCCAACATACTTCGAATTTGTTTCTCTAAGTAGTAAACGTAGTTGGCCGAAATCGCAGGCGGGCTGGTGGTTGCATGGCAGGAGAAATTGACAATGCAGCCGACGAGATCTTTGTCTCCCCAGACACCAATCACGCCTACTTGAGGATCGATCGGACCGGCTGGCTCAACCGTGTCTGGATTCCCCTGACGCGGTGTGGTATAGGTACGGTTGTTGCGCATGCGAAAGCGTCGATTGAACACGACCGAATCTTCGTGCCCCGCGCCAAATCCCACTCGAACTGGTTTGCGTGTTTGATGCGCAGTGACAACGGCCGATACGATTTGTCGCACCACCAACTCCAGATAGTCGGGATTGCCGAGCGTCGATTCTTCATACGCCAAACGTTGCACAAATTCGTCCGCATGTTCAAATTCCCCAGGTAGCAACATGCCGGTGGGGCCGGAGGAATGCGAGTGCGTGGCCGCAATCAGAATGCGTTCTGGCTCGATTGCCAACTGTTGAAAGATCTGCTCGCGCGCCGCTTCGACTTGGGGGCCGCGGATCAACAGTGCATCGATTCCGACCAGAGCAACAGCCTTTTCTCCATCGTCGAATACTGCGGCGCGAACTTTGCAGGAATCATGGAAGGCGACATGGAACTGTTTGAAGTAGTTCCCCGGTCTCTCCATGCCAATGCGTGGTGTGATATCCGTTTCCGCAAAGCCCGCCTGAATCGCCGGACGCTCAACTTGTTCAGTTTCGTCAGCAATATTTTGAGCGTACGTTGAGTCTGCGTTGCAGGCCAGTGCCAACATTGCCGCGACGGCAGGTACTAATGATCTAGCGGCGAGAAAATGTTTCATGGCGACTAAGCGATTTGAAAAAGTGATCACGTCGGTTCCTATTCGCATCGGTCAAACAACAATTGTAACCGTTCACGGGAAAGTCGCTGATCGCTCCGCCGGTCAGTCGCTTTGGCGTCACCCTGTAGCTTGACGCTACCGATATGCCTTTTGCGAGGAGCACTGATCGGCGGAGCGATCAGCGACTTTCTGGTAATTCCGTAAACGGTTATCAACAATTGTCGCAACGAAATTGGCAGTAGCGTAAGCGCTGTTAAAAACCTTAATGTTTACATGTAAATTCTGCAGATGCTATGAGTTCCAATTCTATTCCGCACCTTGGTTAGTTTCGTTTCTGTCCGGCCTGCGGGCTATTGATTTAGTACTCAACCGCACATTTATTGTTTAACCCGCAGCCGTAGGCGACCGTTGAGTGCTCGCGGTGCTCACAGTCGCCTACGGCTTGCCGCTAAACGAAAACTGAACGGTATTGGGGTTAAACAATTAAATCAACAGCCGGCTTGCCCGGGCGGGGCGTGCAGCTGTCAAAACTTAGGCAATAGAACCTGGCTACGATGTCTGCTTCTATTAACTCAATACTTCCCCCCATGGCGCGCGAAACTGGGGATGAATGAAAGCACTTGCGTCCACGTTATTTCGAGCTGTCATGTTGGGACCGTCCCACTCGATCGGCTGACCAGCTCGGTAGGCCACAACTCCTGCTTGGACCACTTCGGTGAGTCGGCCGGAATAAGCAAAATTGGAAAGTGCCGTGCAATCTCCACCAATTGCATTGACCCATTCTGCATGGTTCGGATTCTCATTGTCCACGCGTGGAATGGTCTGTTCCGGCGGAGTGAACGCGATTGATTTTCCACCCTGAATCAACTCGATGGGTTCGTTGTGCGGAAACAGCAATTTACCTTCTTCACCGACAAACAACGTACCCTGTTCCGGTAAAACCTTAATTCCTTCAATACTCTTCCATGGAGGAGAATGGGTGCCGTCGTACCAAGTCAATGGAATGGCACGTCGATCCCCATTTGCCGGGAACTCGTAGTGGCACGTCATCCCTTCCGGTGCGCTCTCCGCATGGACGGTGGGCCCCTGGGCAACAATCTTCGTGGGGAAATCAAGCCCGAGTGCCCAGTAGGCGCAGTCGAAAAGATGGCAGCCCATATCACCGAGGTTGCCGCTGCCGAAGTCCCACCAGCTTCGCCAGTTGCGATGCGCGTAAGCGTCCACCACATACGGACGACGCGGTGCTGGACCGAGCCACAATTCCCAATCGAGCCACTCCGGAACTGGATCGCTCTTGGTTGGCCGGTCACCGGCGGTCCAGTTCACACCTTTGCCTGACCAGATATGAACTTCGGAGACTTCGCCGATCATTCCGGCTTGGATCATTTCGACGGCGGTTCTCAATTGCGGATCGCCGTGCCGCTGCTGCCCCATTTGCGTTACGAGTCCGGCTTTGGTGGCTGTTTCGGCCATCAACCGCGCTTCGAAAACGCTGTGCGCCAGCGGCTTCTCGCAGTAGACGTGCTTGCCACTTCGCATGGCCGACACTGCGATACAAGCGTGTAAATGATCCGGTGTCGAAATGGATACCGCATCGAGGTCCGATTGCTGATCGAGCATTTCTAGGAAGTTAGTCCATTTCGTAGCGTCTCTATGGTCGTTGGCGGCAGCGGCCAAGCGCTGGCTATCGACATCACACAACGCGGCCACATTCACTAGCGGAGCGAGCGCGTCAAGGTTTCTGGCTCCACGCCCAGCCACTCCGATAAAAGCCACATTTAGTTTGCCATTGGCCGACTTGGATGCACCCTGCAAACTTGTCCCGCACCACGCTCCCGCTCCAATGACTGCCGCCGTTCTTATCAGTTCGCGCCGTGTTGGTTGATAGGTCATCGTTCTCGCTCCTCAAAAATGAAAGTCAGTGACAGCCCGAAAGGAATCGATTACGATATCCGTGAAATCTTGTAATGCGATACCGGGCGCCGCCGGGGCTACAGCGATGATCCTGTGCCCACCTGCCGCGCAATCGCGCGGAATGTCTCGATAGCCTCGTTCGTGTCGTGCGACGATTGGGCGACTATTTATATAGCGCAGTTTCAATTTCACGCAGTACGGAGTAGACTATCTCTGCAAATTCCGCTCCCATTTATTAGTGCCTGCGCATCGACTGGTCAATGAGACCCACGATCGAAAGTGGACCGCCCCAGTACTAGCGGAAGCAGGACTAAAAACCCATCCTCACACCCACAGGACAACCACCGTGAGACAAATCAAAAAAGTCCTCCTGACCGGAATCTTTGCGGCTGCCTGGATGGCGTTCTCAGCTCCCGCCAATGCTCAAGTTCAGACTACTGGCGAACCCGGTTCACCGAGCGCTACGACAACCATCGACGGCAGATATATCCCGAATCCGCCAGCACCCTTCGCGGGCCAGATCGGTCTCACCACAGCGGATTCCAAGCCTGGCTGGCCAGCCAACGTGGTGCCTCCCAAAGGCGCGCCGAACGTTTTGCTAATTATGACGGACGATCAGGGCTACGGTATCACTGGCACCTTTGGCGGAGTCATCCCGACACCAGCCATGGATCGCATCGCCAAGGCGGGCCTGCGCTATACACAGTTTCACACTACGGCGCTCTGCTCACCCACGCGAGCTGCGCTGATCACCGGCCGCAACCACCATTCCGTAGGTACTGGCGTGATCGGCGAAATGTCGACCGGTTTTCCCGGCTACGACAGCGTCATTCCTAAGGACAAAGCCACCATTGGCACAATCCTTCGAGACAACGGCTACTCGACTTCGTGGTTTGGCAAGAACCACAACACTCCGACCTATCAATACAGTTCTGCTGGCCCGTTCGATCAGTGGCCTAGCGGGATGGGGTTCGAGTACTTCTACGGGTTCATGGGTGGCGAGACCGACCAGTGGTTTCCCTATTTGTTCCGCGACCACTCGCAGATCTCTCCGTGGATCGGTACGCCCGATTACAACCTCACGACAGACATGGCTGATGAGGCGATCAGTTACATGAAGGGATTGAATGCTGCCGCGCCCGACAAGCCATTCTTCCTCTATTATGCCCCGGGAGGTACGCATGCGCCGCACCAGCCGACGCAGGAGTGGATCAAGAAGATCAGCGATATGCACCTTTTTGACAAAGGTTGGAACGAACTACGTGAGACGATATTCGCGAACCAAAAGAAACAGGGTGTGATTCCTGACAATACTCAATTGACACCTTGGCCCGACTCGCTTCCTAAGTGGGAAACTCTGAACGCCGACGAGAAGAAACTGTTCGTTAAACAGGCAGATGTATTCGCTGCGTATGTGGCCTATACCGACCACGAAATCGGGCGTGTGATCCAACAGGTCGAAGACCTAGGCAAGCTGGATAACACACTCATCATTTACATTAGTGGCGACAACGGAACCAGCGCCGAAGGCTCCACCATCGGCACGCCCTTCGACATGGCCGCGATTCAAGCCATCAATATCCCGGTGGAAGAACAATTGAAATACTACGACGTCTGGGGTTCGGCTGTGACGCAGCCTCACATGTCCGTAGCCTGGTCATGGGCCTTCGATACGCCGTTCAAGTGGACCAAGCAGGTGGCCTCGTATTTTGGTGGCACGCGTAACGGGATGGTTATGTCGTGGCCGGGACACATCAAGGACACAGGCGGCATTCGCACCCAGTTCCACCACATCATCGATATCGTGCCGACGCTTCTCGAAGCGACCGGCATCCAGGCCCCGGTAATGGTCGATGGCATCGCACAGAAGCCGATCGAGGGCGTGAGCATGACCTACACGTGGGACGACGCAAAAGCCAAGTCCACCCGTCGGACGCAATATTTCGAAATGTTTGGCAACCGGGCGATCTACCATGACGAATGGATGGCAGCGACCCCCCCTCCACAGCCGCCATGGCTCATGGGCTCGGCGGAAATGCCCGAGGTGCTAAATGGTTACAAGTGGGAACTCTACAACATTGCTGAGGATTACTCGCAGAACAATGACCTCGCAGCCAAGTATCCGGACAAGCTTAAGGAGTTGCAGGAGCTTTTCATCGTCGAAGCACAGAAGTATCAGGTATTTCCGCTGGATAACTCGATCCTTCCACGACTGCTGACCGCGCGACCAAGTTCAACAGCCGGACGAACCGAGTTCACCTACTCGGGTGAGATGGCTGGCTTACCGGATGGCAGCGTGCCCAACACACTTGCCAAGTCCTATTCCATAAGCGCCGAAGTTGAAGTACCCGAGGGGGGCGGTGAAGGTATGCTCAATACTTTAGGTGGACGCTTCGGTGGCTACGGTCTTTACTTGGCAAAGGGCAAGCCAGTGTTCACCTACAACTTTCTCGGGCTTGAGAATTTCCGTTGGGAAGGAAAAGAAGCCCTGGCGCCGGGCAAACACACCATCTTATTCGACTTCAAATACGACGGTCCCGGCATGGCCAAAGGGGGCACCGGCATCCTTTCGGTAGACGGAAAGCAAGTGGACAATAGGAAGATCCCGCACACTATCCCATCTATCATTACGGTTGATGAGACCTTCGATGTTGGGATCGACACACGCACTGGGGTCGACGATAGCGACTACCTGCCACCGTTCCGCTTCACCGGCAAGCTCAATAAACTAACCATCAAGCTGGTTCCTCCCGCTCCGGAACAGGCGAGGCTGCTCGAGCAAAAGACCCAGGAGGCGAAGAACGCGGGCCAGTAAAAACACTCATCAAAAACACTTATCAAGCGCGCGTGCTGTCTCACGCGGCTGGGCTACACAGTCCACCGCGAGTGAACGGCATTTCACTACTTCAGCTAACAGGGGATCAACTTTTCGAATTTGGTAATATGGCGCTTCAAAGGCCACTAGTGGCTGAGTAGTCGTTATGATGATTGTACCCCGTGGCGGAAAGTCTTGTGACGAAACATAGTGCATGCGTATTCAGATGCGGTTGTGTGTCCGTTAGATAGTGAGCCATGTTCATGGGATATGCTTCAGAGTTATCTACGTCGATGTTGAGGTGTCCGGGGACGTTGCCGCGCAGAAGTTTTCTCCGCACTGGAGCACTGGGACTGACCCTGGGAAATCTGCTCAAGCTACAAGCCGCAGCGGATTCATCGGGCAAGTCAATGATTGTGTTATGGCTTTGGGGTGGGCCTAGCCATCTGGAAACCTTCGATATGAAGCCCGAAGCTCCGGCAGATTATCGTGGTGAATTTCAACCCATTTCTACCAACGTGCCAGGCATCGAGATCTGCGAACACTTGCCGCAACTGGCCAAGATGGCCGATCGCTTTTCGCTAATCCGTTCACTCAGTCATGATAGTCCGGGACATGTCAATAGTACGCATACTTTGGTTACCGGCTATCCGGGTAACCTGGTCGAAGCGGCTCCGTATGCGCCCAAGCATCCCAACGCCTGGTCAGTCATCACCAAATTACTTGGCAATCGCCACCCCTGTTTGCCAGTGCATGTCGCCAATCACGTCAGGTATGACGGCGCAGCCTACTTGGGTAGAGGCCTCGAACCGTTTCTAGTGCAGAACGATCCCAACAGTCCCGATTTCAAAGTCCCAGGTCTGCAGGTCGAACATATCACGGATGAACGCTTCAAGACTCGCGCAGAGCTTCTGACCAGCCTCGATCGGTACCGCCGGGAATTGGATACCCAGGGACAAATGGCCGCTGGCGACGTGTTTAATGAGCAGGCGATTTCAATGCTGACCAGCGATGCCGCGCTGCGCGCTTTCGACATATCGGACGAAAGCACCGTTACGCGGGACCGCTACGGTAGAAATTCTATTGGCCAACGCTGCTTGCTGGCCCGTCGGCTTGTCGAGGCTGGGGTGCGCCTGGTGACTATTGACTTTCCTTATGTTGCGGGGCAAAAAGCTAAGAGTTGGGATGATCACGCAAGCGTGTGGAACATCTTTGAGGAAATGAAGCTCCGTTTGCCCGTCCTGGACCAAGTCGTTTCGGCGTTGATTGGCGACTTATGGGATCGGGGCCTTGAGAAGGACGTATTGTTGCTGGTAATGGGGGAAATGTCACACACGCCTCGATTAACCTACCACGACGGTCGCCCCGGTCGGGATCATTGGGGACGCGCCATGTCAGTGTTTGTGTCTGGAGGAGGCATGCAGATGGGACAGGTCGTGGGCGCCACCGACCACAAAGGGGAGGAACCACTGCATCGCCCAGTTTCCCCCAATGACTTCCTGGCCACCATTTATCAAGCCATGGGGGTACCGCTGGACACTCACTTTCAAGACTTTTCCGGTAGACCTGTCCCCATTGTTCCCAACGGCAGTCCGCTCAGTGAACTCTTCTGAACAGCCTTCCTGGATGTTGCCGACACTTCTCGCTGATCGCCAGCACGGAAAGGATTCTACCTTCCCCGGAAAGCTTGCACTACTCGCTTGCCCACCCTCCAACGCGCCAAGTTGTTTTCTACACGAGGCGAGCTCAGCTGAGGGAAAATCTCGCAAGCCGAAATGTGTCGTGCAGGTGCGGATGACTCTAATCGCAGTGGTTTGTATACTGTGGTAAGTCGCCAAATTAACAGGAGGATTTTCATGTCAGTGTCACAATTAGCGAAATCGTTTTACGAGTCCGAATTGAGGGCGACTCTAGAATCTCAGCACAACGGCGAGTATGTCGCGATTGAACCTAGCAGCAGGAGTTTTTACGTCGCACAAACATTTGTGGAAGCTGCAATGCAAGCAAAAACCGCCCATCCGAAGAGCAAGACTTTTGTAATTCGAATAGGGCACGAAGCTGCAGTTCACATCGGAGCGGTATCATCTTGATGGGCTACGTTGATGACCAGAACCGCCCAATACTGAAAATAGAAATCGGTGCGAAAGCGGCGTCGATTGAACATGAAATTGAAGCGTGGATAGACACCGCATTTGATGGTCATTTCGTGTTACCAATTGGGCAGATTGAGACGCTCGGACTGGAAACTCTTGCTGAGACCGAAGCCAAATTGGCTGATGGGAACAAAATTGTTCTTCAAACATACGTCTGCTATTTGCGCTGGCTTGGTAAGATTGTCGCTGCACAAGTTGTAGCCAACGATGGGCGGTTTCCGTTGTTCGGTACAGCGTTTCTGAGCGATAGAGTGCTTACGATCGATTTTGCCGAAAAGAGCGTAACGATCGATTGACTGGCGAACGGCGGTGTTCACGGGGTTCCGGGGGTTGATTCGTTTTGCGAAGTCGACTCGCCACCGGAACTCCCGTGCAACACTTGGTTCGTCGCGTTTTCGACTGCGTGTGGAACTGGCGTGAGTGTTACGCTTTTCCGTCGGGACTCACGCTGGTGGCGTCGCGCTTGTTCGGCGATGCGATGAATGTCGTAGTCACACTCGGCAGCGAGTTTGCGCTTGATCGCCCGAATCTCATCCGTCGGATCAGGAGGCATCATTTTCAGTCTCCAAAAGCTGTTGGGGTGTGCAAATAACCGGAGGATCATATCCACCTTCCCGACACGCATTGGCGATCTTCGTCTGAAGGTGTGGGTTCAGAATGTGCTTAAAATTCCACGTCACGATAAATTGTACCGCATTTACAGCAGCAATGGCGATATGTAACGCGTCGCGTGGCTGGGACGCCGGGACCGCTAACCGGTTGACCAGCAATTCAGCCAATTCTTCGGCTTCCGGCGACGTCTCAATCAGTTCGATATTCCTGACAAGATCAAGACGCTCCTTTGCGGCATCGGGATCACCGTCACCGCACTCTTCGAGAGTGATTGCAGAAAGGTAGAGATCGTACCGATGCGAAGCCGTTGTCCACCATTCGCGCGTGACTTGTTGTCGCGCAGCAATCTTGGGATCGGGATGCAATCGCCCTGCAATATTTCCGACGACGGTTGTTTCGAGTTAGACAGAGTCCATTGGAGTATTTTAGCACGACGAACTTGTATTTCTGCGGAATCCGCATATCACTCTTCGAGGGCGGTTATACGGAAGGCGGTTCCGCATAACTACCCGCGCCAGCTTCTACCGATCGTAGTGTTTGAGCAAGGCAAATGCAACCTAATTCGGCGATTTCTGGGCATCGAGGCGGGCTGGATATGCCGCAGTAGACCCTTCCGTATAAATTCCTCAGCCTTTGAGAACTCGGGAAAAAAGGAGCGATGTGGTCAAATGAGTAATCCTGCACGACAACGTAAGCCTGGCGAGCCAAGCCTGCTGGAGAGGATTCGATTGCGTGTAGAATGAAGCACACGGCTGAGGACACCGGCAAGGCTTACGCACAGTGGGTCAAGAGATTCATCCTTTTCCACGGCATCAAGCATCCACTCGATTTAGACAAGCAGGACGTTGAGGCGTTACTGTCTCACTTAGCCACCGACCGAAACGTCGCTGCCTCAACTCAAAACAAGCCTTCGCAGCCATCTTTTTCTTGTATCGCGAGGTTCTGGGCCAGGCTTTCCCCTGGCTAGACAACCTCGTGCGAGCCAAGAAACCTAAGCGGCTAACCGAAGTGTTCTGGGAGGACGAAGCCCGCCACGTGATTCAGAATTTGAAGGGTGTCGCGTGGATCCAAGCAATGCTTCTTTATGGAGGTGGTCTGCGATTGAAAGAATGCCTGCGGCTCAGGATCAAAGACCTTCATTTTGAAAGAGAGCAGCTAACAGTTCGTGATGCAAAGGGAGCCAAAGACCGAATCACACTCCTGAGCAAAGCTGTCATCCCGCATTTGAAGCAACATCTAGAAAGCATTCGCATCGCACATCAGCTCGCCATGGACTCCGGTCGTTGATATTCGCACTGTGCAAGAACTCTTGGGATATAAGGACGTCAAAACGAGGCAAATCTACTGCCATGTACTGCGGTCCAACAGCTTCTCCGTCGTCAGTCCGGCAGATCGCATTTTCATGGACGTCAAGAATCAATGATCGCTGAGGACGAGGACCAAAGTGCGATAAGTAGCGGATGGTTCGGTTGCTTCATGCCACAGGTCTAACTGGGAGCCGATGGCTAGCGGCAAAACTCGCGAGGCCTTTCGTCAGCCGCGTGTCGTTCAACGATCGGCTACCCAGCTTCCACCCAACATGACTCGATCGACTTTGTCGAGATCACTAATCCGTTCGCTAGGATCGCCATCGATCAGAAGCATATCGGCTTGCTTGCCGACTTCGATGGTCCCCAGTCGATCGTGGGCTCCAAAGAACATCGCGTTGTGCTTGGTGGCTGCAGTGATAATGTCGAGCGGGCGCATGCCAGACTGGGCCATCAGTTCAACTTCGCGCAAGTAGGCTTTCCCGCGCGCGGCAAAGGGTGCGGAGGTGTGAGAACCAACCACGATGCGCGCGCCTCGTTGATGACATAGTGAGAAGAATTGCATCATATTCGCGAACGCGGCGACTTGCTCGGGCGTTGCGCTCTTCTCATCGGTTCGTGCTTCGAAGATGGCGAGCGTGGGGGAGATATAGGTTTGGCGCTGCACGATCAGATCTAACAGTGGCTCCAAGCGCGGGTTGTTGTCCAAGTTGACTCGCTGCCACAGGCGTGGACGCCACGCGTGACGAGCCCCTGACTCTTCGGTCAGCGCTTGCTTAAACTCTTGGGCGTGCTGGGGTTCCGCCAGGCAAGTTCCGAAGGAGGTGATGTGCTCCATCCCCGTCACTCCCGCAAGAATGGCTTTGTCGGCGTCGATCAGCTCTAAATGGGCGGTGACGGGAACTCCTCGCGCGCTTGCGGCCACGCAAGCCGTTTCGATGAATGGCAGCGGAAGGTGCATGTAGATCTTGATGGCTGACGCGCCTCGGTCAACATGTTGCTTCACGGCATCGATGGCTTGCTGGCTGGTGCCGATGACGACCGCTTGATCGGGCCAGGCCGGAGGTTCTGCGTCCAAGTGACCGCCACATAAAAAAACACGCGGAATCACAGTGTTGGACTTC
>JBGSJT010000297.1:0-4913 GCA_041741715.1 Pirellulaceae bacterium
CGAGTTGATTCGGGAACGCCTCTTCGCGATGGCCCTCGGCTACTCGGCTCAGGACGATGTCGACCGACTCGCTCACGATCCGGCTTTCCGAACGGCCGTCTGGAACCGAAACGGCGACGGCGTCATCGAGCAGCGCCTGGCTAGTCAGCCGACACAGTCCCGACTGATCGACATGTTGACTCGCAACCCGAGAAACCTCAAAGCACTGCGGGATGGTTTGGCCGCTGCGATCGAGCGTCACGTTCATGCCAGTGGAGGGCGACGCGTACGCCATGCCACGATCGATATCGACAGCTTTCCCATCGAAGTGCATGGTCAACAGCACGGAGCCAGCTACAACGGCCATTACCGACAAACGGTCTACCCGGTCCTGCTCGTTGCAGCTTCATCGATATTCTTTTGGGTGGGGTATCAGGCGTGGAATTACACGGAATCGGGGTCCGTTGAATTGAATTCGCGGACAGCAGGGTCACATGAAGAGTCGTAATCGCCAGGCACGATGATGTTCAAATGCCATTGAATTCGGCATCCGACCCTTGGGAGTGCGCTCGCTTCTTGTCTTGTTCCTATACCGCTGTAAACACCGGCCGGAATACTGCATCGCCGCTCGGTTAGAATGTGCAGCGCGCAGGATGAGAGAATCCAGTTTGTCGTACCACTGCGTTGCGTCACTGCTTCCGTTTTTTACGTGCCAGCTAAGTGCTATCTATTGCACTTCTGTCTTGTTTCATCGCCTGTGATGAGAGAGGCTTCGTCGTCATCGATGGCTGGCGAGGAGTACCTGCTGTCCTTGTAATTTGGCTTCTCGTCGCGACTCATGCCTTCTGCCGACACTTGACATCAACACGATGTGCGGCATCGCCTGGGTTTGACAAAATCCGTCCTGCCCAATGGTACGCTTGGCGTACTGCGCCAGCTTGGTAGGCTGTCTAGATGCGTTCTTCGAAGACGCTGCGAACCTCATCGCCGATTGCTGTGTCTGAGATCAGCTATAAAGGTTCGCTCACACTGCTGCCGCACTGGGACAAGATCAAGGTTCTGATCGAGTTTAAGCATGGACAACGTTTCCTTGAATCAACTCAGAGTGCTGCTTGCGCAGACAATCGCGACCGCTTGTCGTGAACTGTATGACGCAGTTCCCAAAGCGATAGAGATCGTACCACCGCCTGATACGCGGCACGGGGACCTAGCCTTTGCCGCATTCAAAGCTGCTTCGGATCTGAATGTCGAATCACCAGTTGAGTTGGCAGAAGCGATCGCCAGCAAAATGGCTTGGCCTGATGTCGTCGAGAAGGTGAGTAGTATAGGGCCCTACGTGAACTTCCACCTCAATCGGGCTATGATATCCGCAGAGGTCATCGGCAACGTCTTGCACTTTGGTGACAACTACGGATCGTCAATTGACGGCCGGGGCAAGACTGTCGTAATCGACTTCTCTCACCCAAACATTGCCAAGCCTTTCCACATCGGGCACTTACGCTCGACAAATCTCGGCGCTGCGATCAGTCGTATCTTGACTTTTTCAGGGTACAGCGTCTTTCGAAAAAACTACCTAGGTGACTGGGGAACTCAGTTTGGCTTCGTGATTCACGGCTGGAAGGAATACGGTGACGAGAACGCATTGACTCGGGATGCGATCAATCACCTAGTTAGTCTATACATCAAAGCTAACGCCGACGCGAAAGAGGACTCTAACGTTCGGGAGGCCGCTCGCAAGTATTTCCAACTTCTTGAGAAGGGTGACCTTGAGATACGTGGTCTTTGGGAACGCTTCCGTCGTCTATCGCTCGAAGCCTATAAGAAGACTTACGAGCGACTAGACATCAGCTTTGATTCATACGAAGGCGAAGCGTCAATTGGCCCAAGAGTTGAGTCGGTGGTCAATCGGTTTCTCGATTCTGGCGTCGCTTGTGAGTCAGATGGCGCGGTCGTTGTTGCTGTCGATGATGTGATTGGTAGGGAAATTTCTCCTTGCATGTTACAGAAGAGTGACGGATCGACGACATATGCTGCACGCGATTGCGCAGAGGCAATCAAGCGGTTCGAAGATCACGCGTTCAACGCAAATCTCTACGTCGTCGCCAGGCAGGGCGACCATTTCACGCAAGTGTTCGCAGCATTACACAAACTCGCTCTCGCAGAAAATTGGCCCATCGACTGGACTAATCGTTGTGAAGTCGTCGAGTTCGGTTTCTTCAGAGGTATGTCGACGCGCATGGGGGAGGTGGTGTGGCTGAGCGATGTGCTCGATGAAGCGAAGGCCCGCGCTGCCGACGTATGGCAACAACGCGTAGCGAACTACCCTAAAGCTCTTCCAGACGTTTCCGAGAGCGAACTGGAATCGATCAGCGAAGCCGTCGGTCAAGCTGCGGTGCGTTTTTTTGACGTTTCGGCACGTCGTCATAAGGAGGTCAGCTTCAACTGGGATGCGGTGCTGAAGTTTGAAGGCGATACGGGACCGTATCTTCAGTACACCTACGCCCGCACTGTTGCGATTGTACGCAAAGCAGTTGTTGTCCTAGACATCCAAGATGTCGGCGCACAACTAGAAGTGGACCGTGTAGCGGATAACTCAGAAGCGTTCTGGCGAGTGGTGTTCCTCCTGATGCAGTACCCTGAATGTATCGCGACCGCCGCTCGACAACGTGAACCTAGTACAGTCGCAGAGTACGCCATACGGATTGCATCCGAGTTTAACGGGCTATATGGCGCTTGCAGGATCGTTGACCGGACGGATATCCAAACATCGAAGGAGAGAGTCGCATTGACGCGGTGTGTCCAGACGGTGTTGCGTTCGACGATGCGACTGCTCGGAATACGCGTACTTGACCGCATGTAACTAACCAATTCAGCAGGTAAGGACTAAAGGAGCGTTCCCTGGTGACGACCCCGGCACAAGGAAGAGGAGTCTGTTTTCTGTGGTCTTCGCAAAAAGCTCTCTTATTCTTTTTCGGATGCGAGCTCTTGTAGTCGCCTCAAACTCCGCTCCGCGAGACGGTGGTCGAGTGATTTCAGTGTGTCGGTAATGATCTCGAATTTGTCCATCCGCCCCTGATGAAATCGGGCTCGTCCGCAGCACTCCAAAGCCCACACCACGTCATACACGTCATCCCATCGCTCTGCTAGCATTTTTCGAGCGGACTGAAGCAGACGCTGCCAATTCGCCGCGCGCTTGTAAACAAGGGTAAGGACACGCAGGGCATCCGAGTTGCCCTTATCAAGTGCTAAGGCACGTTCGGCCAACTCAATTGCCAGAGCATCCTGCTCGCGATGTTCTGCGATATCCGCCATCAACGCGATGGCATCGGCATGTTTCGGGTTTTCGTCGAGCACCGACTGCAGGATGCGGAGAGGGACATCGTACTCCTCCGCGTAATGCAGATTCCTTGCAAACTCGATGCGAATCACGTCCCGGGGCTGCTCCTTGGTTACAGCAGCGACGAGAACTTCAAAGGCTCGACAGGTATTGAAAAACGTCGTGATCAATATCTTGTTGTCGCGAACTGTTGATCGCGGATCGCCAGCCAAGAGGTGGAGTGGCACTTCGGTACCAACGTGTGTTTGTAACCAACGTTGCAGCTGTGCACACTGGTCGCCACACGATGTCTCCAGGTAGGGAATCACATACGTTGCGAGCCAATCATGCTGGACGTCCTCCGCATAGATTTCACACTTGTGGCGATCGTCGGCACGCCAACGATCACGACCAACACGCAACGTAAAATCAAAGTGATGTGCGACCTCGTGGACGAAGGTCGAGAGCATTTGCAGGCGAACGTAGACTTCTATGATCTCCCGATTCGCAATTTCCAAGTCATAAACGTAGGAGAACAGATAAATCAATCGGCGTGCCGGCAGGTAGCAACCAAGTGATAGCGGCGTGAAGACGCCCGGCATCAATTCCACGCCCTGCCGACCGGTCAGCGGGTCTGGCTCGCTTTCGAAGGATTCATCTTGGACGGCAAGCTCTCGCTGGTACTCAACGCCAGCACGCAGTTCGATCGCTTCCAGTCCGTCTGCCACTCCGCTGGGTAGATTTCGCAGGACAGCACGAAGGTCGTCTGGAGTGGCTGGATAACTATTGTACCGCGAAGCGTCAAACTGCTGGATGGGAATTGCTTCGACGGAGGCCGGCACGGCCTCCGGCCGGGATCGCCGCAGGCCCCGCACCCGGCTCTTAATTCGCCGCTTTTTTTGCAGCTCCTTGTGCAGTTTGGCGAGCTCACGTGCTCGTTCTTCGCTAGCGGCAGTATCGCCATGCTGCAGATCTTCGAGTTCGCGTCTCGTTCTGTGAATGCTTCTGCTCATGATGGGATTAGCTGGCCCTGTTAGCAGGCTCGTCTCCTCCTTTAGCTATCAGAGACGCCACCCAAATAACGTGTAGGCGACAAATTACTTCTCTGGCGAACGACTGGCGACTTGGATCGCTCCCGGTACTCGGTTTCTGTTGGCCACAATCACCGCACGACAACAATCCTTGTGTTTCGAAGCGTTATCCCCCCGGCTCCACGAGACAGTCTTCGTCGCAGCAGGCGATTGTGGCCTGCTGGAAAGGGATTGCTGCAAAGGTTGAAGGCGGAGACTCGATGATCAGACGGACTGACCGTGGGAGGCGCTCACGGGTTCGGTCGCACATCCGGCAGTTGTGCACTTAATCTTGGTCGGTGCGATGGCCCCTACGAAGCAAATTCCCCAGGTCGTCAAGCTCGTCGGCGGTGAGCAGGAGCCGCAGGCTATCGGCGAGTGCGCTTACACGACGATCAGCATCCACCAATCTGGTGCAACGTATGGTGCAACCGTCGGCGCCGGTTGACGTAAGTTGTTGCTGTGGCAACGAGTTAGAATCCGAGTCGTCCGGATTGTGATTCCGGAGGTCGTGGGTTCGAGCCCCATTAGCCACCCTCCATAAACCC
>JBGSJT010000298.1:0-5564 GCA_041741715.1 Pirellulaceae bacterium
TTATATTTCACGCTCAAGGATGATCAGAGTCAAATTCGCGGAGTGATGTGGCGCTCGGCTGCCGAGCGATTGCCTTTCAAACTTAAGGATGGTATGTCGGTCCTCTGCCAAGGTGCGGTGGAGGTCTATGCTCCGCGTGGCAGCTATCAGTTGATCGTGCAACGCATGCAACCACAGGGAATTGGCGCGCTGCAATTGGCCTTTCAACAATTGCATCAAAAGCTGAGTCAAGCCGGACTCTTCGCGGCAGAACGCAAACGCCCACTACCACGCTTTCCAAAACGCATCGGTTTTGTGACTAGCCCTAGCGGTGCGGCGGTGCATGATTTCCTGGAAGCCGCCAAGGGCCTGTGGGCCGATTTTGAAATGATTCTGATCCCCGTTCGCGTGCAAGGAGAAGGGGCTGCGGCAGAGATCGCGCAAGGCATCAAGACCGCGCAGCGATTCTCGCCACCGCTCGACGTACTGATCGTAGGTCGCGGCGGTGGCAGTATCGAGGACCTGTGGTGCTTCAATGAAGAATCAGTCGTCCGCGCACTGGCGGCTTCGAAGATCCCCACCATCTCCGCAGTCGGGCACGAGATCGACGTAACGCTCAGTGATTTGGCCGCCGACGCGCGCGCCCTGACACCAACCCACGCCGCCCAGTTGGCTTTGCCCAATGCGAATGAATTGCGAGGTTATCTGACACAGCTTGGGCGCCGCGCCAATGGCGCGATGTTTGGTCGCCTCAAAAACATTCGAGCGAGATTGGAAACCTATGCCACGCGGAGTCTCTTGGCACGACCGCACCAGATCCATCAACAACGGCGGCAGTTGGTGGACGAATATGACTTGCGCGGTCGAATCGCTATCTGGAATTATGTGCGTGGGCAACGCGAGCGCATGACCAGTTTAGCTCGGGCCACGGAAGCCCTTTCGCCATTAAATGTACTCGCGCGCGGTTATAGTTTGACACACCTCAGCGACTCGCGACAACCGCTTAACTCATCAGAGCAAGTGAAGGTTGGCGACCAAGTCATCACAATATTAGCTGAGGGGCAACTACGCTGCGAAGTACTGGCCAAAGATGAAAAGTAGCTGATCGGCACTGGCCATGCCAGTGCCACCCAGTTGGGCTCCCAGCCTACTGAGCCGAGGTGTAGAGGGCTTCGGGTTGGTAGTAAGGATTGTCAATCACGACTGGCTCAACGGGCGCTACATGGGTAATACCCCCCACTGAATTCGGTGCTACCGATGAATTACAATAAGGATTGGCCATGACCTGAGCCCGATTCACGTGGGGTTGTGGGGCGTAGGCCGAATTGGACTGTAGTTGTGGCCAAGCGGCGAAGGGACTTGCACCGTAGGGACGCGAATAACGTTCGCCGTAATAGACGGGTGGATGAAGCGCGAAATAAGGTGGCGCTGGAGTATAAGCTTGCATGCGCGCCCCGCCGGCGCCACCGTATCCGAAGAGGTAGGCGAGAGCTAGGCCGTTGTCGGCTTTGACGGAAGCTTGGCAGGTCAGCACGAGCAAGCAGGGGAGTAACAGTTTAGCTAGTTTCATGATGTGGTTCCTGGGGAAAGTGGTCCATTGAACGATCCGTTCCCTTCCACGCTAGTCGCTCCTGCGACTGCGTCAAGTTGTAGCGGCTGAAGAATCTGCGAGTGCTGTGCTGGCTGAGCCTGCGAGTCCGATTGTAGCGATTGTGCGGATAATTCCATTGACTTCGTTGACTGAACAGCTAAAGAGCCAGGCCCACGAACTTGGTTTCGTATTGTGCGGCGTAACGCTGGCAGCGGCTCCGCGTCGTTTGCAGAGTTTTCACGCTTGGCTGGAGGCGGGCTACGCGGGAGAGATGCATTACCTCTCCGAACGTCGCGAAGCCTACGCTCACCCGCAGCACGTACTCGACGGCTGCCGTAGTATTCTAATGCTCGCGATCCCCTACTCACCACTTGATCCGGCCCGGACCAATACCACGCAATCTGACACGACAGACAGCTCCCTCAAATTGGCAAAGGTTGCCCGCTACGCGCAAGGCTCGATCGACTATCACGACATCATTCACGCTCGACTCAACGCCCTACGTGGCTGGTTGCTTGAGGAGGAACCACAGGCGGCAGTCCGGGGAGTGGTCGATACGGCGCCGTTGCTTGAGCGTGAGCTGGCCGCAGCCGCCGGGTTGGGCTGGATCGGGAAAAACACCCTGCTGCTCAATCGCCAATGGGGGAGCACTTTTTTTTTGGCAGCGCTACTGACCGATGTAGAATTGCAACCCGATGATCCCGACGAACACAGTTACTGTGGCACTTGTACCGCTTGTTTGGATGCTTGTCCGACCCGTGCCTTTCCTGCACCGTATGTGCTCGACGCCAACCGCTGCATTAGTTATTTGACGATCGAGCATCGCGAGGATATCGATGCTGAATTGCGTGAGCAACTCGCGGGCTGGGTCTTCGGCTGCGATATTTGCCAAGAGGTTTGTCCCTGGAATCATCACGGCAGGAAATTTTTTCAACCCGAGTTAGTAGAGCCTGCCTTCACACCACGCGACGATCTAGCACAGTTTGATGTACTGGAAGTTCTCGAATTGACCGACGAGCAATTCCGACAGCGTTTCCGCCACACTCCACTTTGGCGCGCCAAGCGTCGCGGCCTGCTACGAAATGCGATCTTGATCGTAGGGACTCGCAAACTATCCAGTGCGCATGCGGCTCTGGTGCGATTAAGCCGCGACCCCGAGCCGCTCATCCAGCACGCTGCCCAGTGGGCACTGAAGCAAATTGAATCGAGGTAAGGTTTGCTTAGCATCGAGCGGGAAATTACTGACGTAGCTACGTTCGCCAGATCGTCGACTCCCTGCCGTCTGGCGACGGCAGCTACAATGCTACCTTGATTCTAACTTCCCAGCGATAAACCGCTTCTTCAACGCCTCTGGATCTGTGGCTTCTCTGAACTTTTGCAGATCGTCGAGCGCATCTCTAGGAACGGTTAGCGGTTCCCTAGGATTAAGTGCGATCCAATGAATGTGGTAGTCTGTCAGGTCTAAATACGACTCTCGCTTGCCATTTTTCGATCGAATTTGCCGCACTTGACAGTATACGCTGGTAGGTACGAATATTCCTTCGACCTCTCCCCATTCATACATTTCCACCGCACCAGGATATTCGACGTTGGTATCCAAAACACGTGTTGATATACGCAGCTCAGTCGGCATTCCTGTACTACTTGCTAGTGTCCACCGTAATGCCTTTACAAGGCCCTTTATATGACTGGGAAGCGTCGCTCCCACGACAATAGTATTTCCAACGGCTTGGTATTGGTTAGCCCCAGCTTGAAATCGCGCGACGTTGTCGGCTGACTCTCCGTTCCAATTTTGTGATTCCTGAATAAACGTTTGTCCGAAAAGTCTAACATCTGGACTTTCCAACTTGCGAAACAGAGTGGTGAAATCCGGCTCATTAAACTTTGAAATTGGATTGGGGAATGTTCGATACAACGTAGCACCTCCGACGGACACGCCGCCCATTGCCGACTGTCGACCCTTTTGTTGAGCGTCGTTAGGCTGGTCACCAGCCTCGAAGATAGTTGCCTCACCGCGCTTGAAGTAGGCCCCAACTTCATGCCTGCTATCGAAGATGATTCGGTGGAATATCGTCGCTTCTACCACACCAGCATCCCCCTTATCCGTGAACGACTCTTGCTCGATGAGAACGTCGAACGCTTCCCATGCCAGACTGTTAATACGCACCTGAGCTAGAGCAGATTGCGCAATACTATTTTCTTGGCCAAGGCATACGTTCCAATGCATTAGCCAGGCTAAAGCGATAAATATGAGTCGCATATCTCTGCTCCCGATACTCGTTAGATACGTCTAGCATCGTGCGGAAAATAACGGTCGCGACTTAATCGTAGCTGCCGTCGCCAGACGGCAGGGAGTCGACGTTCTGGCGAACGTAGCAACGACAGTTATATCCCGCTCGATACATAGTGGCGAAACCTAAGCAACTAATTGCAAACACTTACACCAATCAAGTGATAATACCATTCTTGTTCGGCCCAGTTTGCAGGATTTCTCAAAAGCTGACAAACACAACTTTTGCCGTACTCTCCCAGTTCTTTGGACTCAAAGAGGTGGTTAAGCAAATAGCATAGGTCGACGACAATATCTGCCGCTCGTCTTTTTCTAAATTCGGAGTCGCGGTTAATTGCACACGATACACATCGCCAGCCAACCTCCGTGCCTTACACTGAAAACTTACTTCTGGCATATCATCGTTTTCGTCTGAGAACCGACACCGAACTGCAATTGGGGCACCCTCCGCCAAGTTCTTCACTCCGTCCAAAATCCCCTTTCTAAATTTGATCAAAAAAGATCCAGAATACACATCACCGGCTGGGTCGTAGTTTAGTTGCAGCCGCGCCGGTGCGACCTCAATCTCCGGCTCCGCCTGCGTAACGCAGAGAATGGTGTCACGCTTATTCAACACGCGGTCACGTATCTCAACTTCGCCCGAGACTCCGGATACCGTCAAGCCTTCGGTGGGAAACTCACACTGCACATAATATGCTCCGTTGTCCTTAATCACGTTGGTAACTAGTCTGTCACCATATGCACCGAGACCTCGCGATTCGATGTTCTCCAAGAGGCACGGCTCATTCATTAAAAATGGTATCCTCCAAACTATATACTTTTGCTCGGCATCACCTTTGGATATCGCCACCTTGTCAGGAAATGACAACACTCCCTGGGAATCGTAGGATAGAATCAACATCAACGCCGAGCCCTCCAAACCATGCTTATAAAAGCTAGCTCCTGCGGTTTGATGGATCACGTCGATTTTCTCGGGTGCTTCCAGCTCGAAGTCAACTTCTATGCTCCCCCCTGGCTCGATTGTGAAGGAAGATGCATGCGCATGGACGTAACGGTACCCCGAGCGAATTGAATGGAATTCAAATGTCCTTTGATACGGATTGCGAACTACAGCATGGATCTTAGTTTTCTTACCCACTGGAACGCCGCCGAGCTCCAGCACTGCTTTGAAGTGTTCACTGCCACGCGGTTCCATTAGACCTTCAACGTTGATTTCGATCGGCTCATCCCCAGTCTCGCTACTGGCAGGACGCTCTGGTGGGACATCCTGCCCGTGGGCAGTGCGTCCTATCACTAAGCCTGCTGTCAGAACGGCCGCCGCAAGCTGAAAACACACAACAAGTTTCATAGCGAGTTACTCCGTTTGAAAAAAACATCAAGAATGTTTGCGACCGTCGTGTACGCCGCCGTCGGCCCCGCCTGACTGCGAAACGAAATGGTTAAGGCTATCGTCTCGCGCATGACTGCGGACATAAGTTGCCCAGGAGAAGTGAAGCAAACAAGATCGACGTGGCTTGTTCTCTAGCATTTTTCTGACTGATTTTCTGACCCCTTGTTTGGCTCCCCTAGTATGTACCTATTCGACGAGCAAGTGTCCGTTTTGGATATAGTATTGTGAGTCGATGCCAGCGGGCTTGCCTGCAGCTTGTTCGTTGGCACGGCGGCGTAGATCGAATTCCCCTTGAAGTTCGACTTCGTGGGCGA
>JBGSJT010000299.1:0-58745 GCA_041741715.1 Pirellulaceae bacterium
CACCACGTCGGGACGCGACCGAAGAATTTGGTGAAAATGATTGGAAAGTATTGAGAACCCGAGAACATCCACGGCAAAGAATTTGGCTTGGTGCTTGATCAAGTCCTCAATCCAGATCTTGCGATGGTCATAGTTTTTGCCCGTTACGGGATCGTCTCCCAGTAGAAAACAACGCCGGACGACGCGGTTGACGACATGCACAATCGCGATTTCATCAGGAGCAAAGTGGTTCGCGCGAGCCAAACGAGCCATGGTGGTGGACCTTTTTGCAGGAATTTCTTGGCATGCATGCCAGCCATAGCTAGCAGGCTGTGTAGCCGTCGCCAGTCGGCATTCAAACACCGACATATAGAAGACGGAGAAAGCCGAAATTCCTTACACTCAATCTCCCCCTTTTTGTTAAACTTTTTCCGCACCCTGCGTGCTATGTCCCCATGCTCTGCAACCTGCGTGCTATGTCCCCATGCTCTTCCACTATGTCCCCATGCTCTTCCATGCTCTTGCTTCCGCTGGTATCACCCAAGGGCACACAGCTCTCTATAGGGCGGTTCGACGAGCACCCGTTCTGGCCCTGAGCGTGGCCCCAGCCACCCTTCCGCTGGAGGTAATGTACTAGCCCTTTGGCGAGCTGTGTCCCCGTATGCCTGTATGTCCCCGTATGCCTGTATGCCTTATGGCGAGCTGTGTCCCCGTATGCCTCCCTCCGTATGCCTCCCGTATGCCGTCAGTGTCCCCGTATGCCGTCAAAAAAGAAGCGGGAAGAGCGGATTGGTTACGCTTCGATGCGCGAGGAAACAGCTAAGAGCGAATCTCTTTCGACCTTGAGTTTGCACCTCAACTGCCGTGTAACCCGCATTGCTCTTCCGTTGCGTTTTACCACATAGCGGCAAGCAACATGTGATTCAGATATCGGAATTACTGTCACCGCATCGCCGAGGCGAGGGCCTTCACCCGCCGTAAGCCCATGGAAAACAGGCTCAATCAGGTCATTGCCCTAGATGAAAAATGATCGACCGTGGTCGACTGTACGACCGGACCGGCTCCGCCAAAGGCATGGAACCGATCAGCGCCGAGTTCGAGGAAGCCTTGTTTTTCCAGTAGCTGAGGCGGGGATCGAACCCGCACGAGCATTGCTGCTCACAGGATTTTAAGTCCTGTGTGTCTGCCTATTCCACCACTCAGCCAAGTCCGCAATGCGTCCTGTCGTACTCGTTACAATAACAGCGACGACCGGTTTCCCCCTCTCGTGACCCAACTGTCACGCCAGTGGGCTATCTTAGCCAACATCGGAGTAAGAGAAAAGCCACAAAGGGCGTACGTTAAGTTTCCGTCCTTTTTCAGCGTCCCCCTGGGCAGCCCCACTTTATTGGTTTAGTGAACCCCCAGACGCTAGGTGTGGTTGCTAAAGCCTAGGAACGCCCCAGTCGTCGAGCCTGCGGTGCCCAAAATAAACCAACTTTCCGACACGGTGGTATAATGAAGGCTTGTGGTTTTTTCTCGCAGTCATCGGAATTTTCAAAGTCCTATCCATGAAACGTCCAACAGTCTGGTCGACGCTCTTAATGACATGCCTCGGGAGCTTTCTCACGGATATCTCTGCGACGTGTGTCTCAATGGCGTGTGTCTCAATGGCGTGGAGTGGAGGGAAAGGTCTAATGGCGCAAGAGCCTGCGCCAGCTAGTAACTCGACACCAGCGACCGAATTCCTGCGGATGCGACGCTCCACTGAAAATTCTAGCAAGAGCTCTGAACCGCTCACGCTAGATACCGCCGTCGTGACTTACCAAGTCGATTCAAAGCTAGGCTCCGGTCGGCAAGCTGGTATTTCAGTCGACCTGATCGGTGCGGTGCATATCGGTGAAGAAAGCTACTATCGTGAACTGAATCGACTGTTTGATCGCTACGATGTGCTGCTGTACGAATTGGTGGCACCCGAAGGGACCGAAGTTCCGTTGGGTGGCAAACGCGAAGGGGGCGGTTTTAATCCAATTGCCATGCTGCAGGATTCAGCCAAGAACATGCTGGGGCTAGAATCGCAATTAGAATTGGTCGACTACACCAAACCGCATTTTGTTCGAGCCGATATGACTCCTGCGCAAATGTCGGACAAAATGGCCGAGCGCGGTGATACTGTCTTCACATTGGCACTGAGTTCTCTGGCCGAAGCGATGCGGCAACAAAACGTTTCCTCTCAACAGGGGACCGGTAGAGGCGCGATCGCGGAACTAGAAGATTTAGGTCTGGCCGATATGTTGGGCAATCCGCTAAAAATGAAACGGGTACTGGCGGCACAATTTGCCCAAACAGGCTCGCTCGATCAGGCTCTGGGGGGCCCGTTGAATCAATTGCTGGTCGTCGATCGCAACGCGGCCGCGCTCAAAGTGCTACAACAACAGATGGCGGCAGGCAAAAAGAAAGTCGGTATCTTCTATGGTGCGGCGCATTTGGCAGATTTCGAAAAGCACTTGGTCGAAGATTTCGGCCTCGTGAAAACCGGGCAGCAATGGTTGACCGCTTGGGATTTAACCACGGCCAAGTCCCCAGAGCTGAGCCAGCCCGCTTCGCTGTTGCTCAATCTGCTTAAGGGATTGGAATAGTCTGGCAGGAAAGCCTGACGTACGAAGTGTGCAGCAGGTCAGGCAGGAAAGCCTGACGTACGAAGTGTGAGTAAAACAATGCGAATCGGTGATCGTGGTCTAAAACTAGCGTGCTTGTCGGTCGCGATGGGGGTGGGGCTGCAAGTTGGATTGGAGGCAGTCGGCAGAGCACAGACCACCAAACCAAAGCGGGCAGCAGCTCCCACTTTTAAGGCCGGTCAGTTCGAAGGGACCTTTTTTGCTGACCCCGCCAGCCAACTCCAAGGGGAAATGCCCAATGTAAGTTCGCCGCTGGCGACGGGGCCTCTCAGCACAGCGAACCCAGCGAGCCAATCAGTAAATGGCGCTGTCTTCACAGACTCGCCGGGCTGGAGTGGGTTAATTAGTCCCGCTTCACTGGAAGACCTCGTGAAGGCTGGCAAACTGCGATTGGACAAGCTGGTGACGACTCCGACCGCGTTTAAAGGGGGGGGCGTCGTGGAGTCTCGTACCGAATTCTCGCTGCAAGCCTTACTCTTCGCCATCATCGAAACGTACCCTGGCGACGTGCGTTGGAAAAACTCCGCGACTGTGGCACGGCAGCGCTTCACGCGGGTCGCGGCCAATACTAAAGTGGGATCGGACCAAGTCTTCACCGAGGCCAAAGCTCGCTTGCTAGATCTGGGTGAGCTGATCGGGGGGACTCCGCTAGCCGTGCCGGCCGATCCCTCGACCAGCGAGATCGACTGGTCTAATCTGATCGACCGCGTGCCATTGATGCAATTGCTGGAGTGGGCACATCAAAAAAATCTGACTAAGCTGGTAGCGAGCGAGAGCGATTTCAGGGATAACAGCGATGCGGTTCAGCGCTATGCGGAATTGATCTCCGTGTTGGGGCAAGCCGCGTTGGCAGAAGAGATGCCGGATGCCACAGATGATGATTACCGAACGTTGGCCAAGGCAATGATCGGGCACGCCGCGCAGGTGGTGTTGGCGGTTAAGACCAACAACGCGGAACTGGCCCGCACGGCCGCAAGCCAAATCGGCCAAGCGTGTACCAATTGTCACGATAGTTACCAATAGCCTGCGACGCGTGGCGTGTGGGTAGTGCTCTGTTTTGTTTTTAGGGAAGAAGCGTGGGAATTCGTTTTCGTTGCCATCACTGCGAATCCGAGCTGCATGTGAAGGATTTTCAAGCTGGCAAGCGCGGACGTTGCCCCGATTGCAAAGGGAAATTTCGTATTCCGCTCAGCGATGCCGAGCATTCATTTCAGGTCGATGAAGCGAGCGCTGAAGTCGATCAGGTGGCTCAAGCGACCTCGTCCGTGTCGGAAAAAGAAACAGTTGTCACCCAAACGCTGGCTGCTGAATCGGTTAGCCCTCCCGCCAATACGAAGCTGAGCAGCCAAGCGGCGACATCGACAACAACCGAGCCAGCTCCTTCCTCGCCAGTAGCAGCGTCTGTACCCAAACGACCACGGGCCTTGAGCGATACGCCTGACGCGAAGTGGTTTGTGCGCCCCACGTCGGGTGGCCAATACGGACCAGCAGCCAGCGCATCAATGTGGCAATGGCTGAGTGAGAATCGCATCGGAAGCGATTCGTTGGTGTGGTGCGAAGGCTGGCCCGAATGGTTGGTGGCTGGCGAAGTATTTGTCGATTTTTTTCCCACCAGCCAGGTAAATATCGAGACCGGCCCCGCGGCACCCACCAGCGCTGGCCTGCCATCCCCTTCGAATTCCAACCAAGCTGACACCCCGAGTTCAACACGCCCGGCGTTGACCGATGCGACTCCTGTGAGCGATCGCAACCGCGCCACGCGTAAACAGAAACGGCGGCGCAACTACACCGTGATGATTGCCATCCTGTCAGTCGTAATGCTCGGCTTGATCGTGGCACTGGCCTTTGTGCTGAGCAATCAACAAGGCTAATTGCACTAGTCCTTTGTCACAACTTAATTTTAGGGTAGTGGATGAGGTTACGAGTCCGTACCACGTCGAGCTTTCGTGGGGACTCGTAACCTCGTCCACTACGACAAAGCACCAGGCGACCCACTCGCTGGCGCGTCGAGCTGATATTGCGGCCTAATTTGGTGTTGTCTGGTTGGCGTCATGCGCTAGCAACCAGTACGTCACGGGAATTACGAAGAGCGTAAACAATGTCGAAGCGATCAGACCAAAAATAAGCGACCACCCTAGCCCCGAAAAGATCGGGTCGAGGGTGATGGGGATGGCCGACAACATGGCCGCACCAGCGGTCAGCAAAATCGGTCGCAACCGCACCACGCGGCTTTCGAGAATTGCATCAAACAGCGGTCGGCCCCGCGCGACCGCCTGCTCCATGAAGTCGACCAGAATGATTGAATCGCGAGTTACAATCCCCGACAGTGCGATCATCCCAATCATGGCGGTCGCGGTAAAAAACACAGGATCGGCATATCCACCTACGGGATGGCTCATGAACGCATTGAGCACATAAAAGCCAGGCATCACACCCAACACGGTTAGCGGTATCGCCAACATCACGACCATCGGTATCAGGAACGATCCAGTCTGAGCCACTAAGATGATATAGATCATCACCATAGCGGCTCCGAAGGCCAAACCCAAATCGCGAAAAACATCCAATGTGATTTTCCATTCCCCTTCACCGGCAAAGGTCACGGCAATCTCGTTGGGTACGCTCCAGTGGATACCACTCCCATTGTTGAGATACGATCGTCGCGACAACGGTATCGGTTCGGAGACCGTGAGTGCTGCCGCATCGGATAACTGCCGATCAGCTAACACGTCAATCACACATTCTGCTGGCGGACGTCCAATGCACTCGGCGAAGACATAGGCGATCCGCTGTAGATTCTTGTGATAGATTGTTTGACTAACCTGGGATGTGTGCCACTTCCCCAATTCGGCCAGCACGATCGTGTTGCCTGACAGTCCCTTGACTGTCAATTGCGATAGATCAGCGGTGCTAGATCGCGCGGCGCGCGGCAAACGAAACGTGAGACGCAATGGCACGCGTTCGTGATTGACGCGCAGGGCTTGCTGCGTGTCCCCTTCCAGGGCTATGCGAATGGTCGCCGCGATCTCGGCCACACTCACTCCAGCTAGTGCGGCTTTCTCTTGATCTGGAACAAATGTCAACTTCTCAATCAAATGCTCGCTGATGTCATCCACTTCGACCACACCTGGTTCGAGCGCCATCCGCTGACCAACGATTGAGGCCGCCTGCAGAATCTCGTCGTAAGAACTGTCGGGACGCCCAGTCACTTCCGCCACCAGCGAAGCCAACACGGGTGGCCCAGGTGGCAATTCCACGACACTCAATTTGCCATCCGACTCGGTCGCGATGCGGGTCAGTTCATCGCGCATCCGCAAATTGAGAGCGTGACTTTGAAGCTGTCGATTTTTTTTGCCGACGAAGTTGACGCGCAATTCGGCTTGATGCGGCAGATTGCGAAGATAGTAATGTCGAACCATACCATTAAAATCGATCGGCCCCGACAGTCCGACGTAGCTGGTGTAGTCGGTCACTTCCGCAGCCCCCGTCAATACATTCTCCAGGGCTTGTACCACTGCGTCGGTTCGTTCCAGCGTGGTCCCCTCGGGCATATCGAGGATCAACAGAAATTCATTTTTATTGTCAAAAGGGAGCATCTTAAGCGGTACCATCCGCAGTGCTCCCATGCCGGCCGCTGCGGCCGTCAACGCGGCCATGCCTACCAAGAAAGCGATGGCGCGAAACCGTGTTTTTAGCATCGGCGTCATCAATGGGCGAAAGAAACGATACAACAAAGTTTGTTTAATGACATCGGGATCGTAGGACTCATGACCACCGGTGGCTGGAGGAGCGGCTGGTTCTAGGGGGGAAGATGCTGCGCCCGGCAGAAGCGACCCACTTGGTAGGTGGGCCCCAGTTACTATGTTCTCGAGGCCGTGCTCTTCGTTGGGGTAACGGTGTTTGAGTAGTTGATAGGTCAACCAGGGTGTGATGGTAAAGGCGACGATCATCGACATTAGCATGGCCACCGGTACGTTCAAGGCCATCGGGGACATGTATGGCCCCATCATGCCAGTGATGAAGAACATCGGTAGAAAACTTACAATCACCGCCAGCGTGGCACTAATCAAGGGTGGTCGGATCTCGGCCACTGCATCGAGCACGATCCTGCGTGTCGCTTTCTTGCGATCATCAAAGTGACGCACGATGTTCTCGACATCGACGATCGGATCATCGACCAACAAGCCCAATGCCAATATCAAAGCGAACAACGTGACTCGATTGATCGTGTAGCCAAACAGCAAATTGACCGCCAGCGTTAACCCGAACACTACCGGCACTGCGACCGCCACGATCATCGCCTCGCGGAAGCCCAATCCAATCGTCAACAACAGAATCACGATCAGGATGGCCACTCCCAAGGCTTCGACGAGTTCGTTGACTTTGTGGTCAGCCGTTAAGCCGTTGTTTCGAGTAATCACTAGCTCCGCGTCGGCTGGCAGTATTTCCTGTTTTAACTGCGTGGCGCGATCAATTACCGACTGCGCCACACGCACTGCATTGGCCCCTTTTTGTTTACTGATGGCGATGGTAACGGTCGAGCTGCTAAGGCCGAGTGGTGCTTCATGATCGGCATGCACGTTGGAGGTATGCTCGGCATCGCCCAACAGCGTGCCGGGGCTCCCCGCATGGGCTTCAAAACCGCGCGCGCTCCCCCAACCGTGACGCGTGAAGCTGGTCACCTCCTCCGCTCCATCGGTGACCGTGGCGACATCCTTTAAAAACACCGGGCGATTGTCGAAGACTCCCACCACCAGATCACTCAAGCTGGCGGCTGAGGCGAGTCCCCCGCGCGTGTCGACGCTCACAACTGTGTCACCGCGAGTAAAAGTGCCAGCGGGACGCGCCGCATTGGCACCATCCACGGCACGAGTGACTTCGAGCGCGGTCATGTGATGGGCGAGCAGCTCTTCCGGATCGAGCTGAATGGTGACCGTCCGCGATTGGCCACCAATCACAAACGCGCGACTTACCTGAGGAACCACTGCCAGTCGTTCGACCAGTTCCTCAGCCATTCGTCGCAGGGCAAAACTATCGTCGTCAGCTCCTTTGACCGCGAGCGTAACGATCGGCACATCGTCGATCTCCACCGGCTTCATGACCCAACCGGTGACACCGGGTGGGAGCGCGTCGTTATTCTCATTCAGTTTCTTAAATAGTTTCACCAGACTCCGCTCGCGGTCTTGGCCCACGTAAAAGCGGACAGTGATAATTGCCGAATCGCCGCGCGACATGCTGTAGACGTACTCGACGCCATCGATCTGATAGAGCATCCGTTCCAACGGAGCGGCGACCAGTTGTTCGACCTCCGCTGCAGAGTGCCCAGGGAATTGAACATACAGATCGGCCAGCGGGACGACGATCTGCGGATCTTCTTCGCGAGGCGTGATGACCAGTACTGCCACACCGATGATGACCGAAAACACGATCAAGATCATCGATAAATTGGAGTTGAGGAAGATACGGACAATACCCGACAGCACATCCGTATGGCCATCATCGGGAGGGTGGCGAGTCGACATTAGTGCGTCCCCTCTCGGCTAGTGTCCAGCCACACACGCTCACCGGGACTCAAGCCCGACAGCACTTCGACGTCGCTTCCTAGAGTCCGTCCGGTTTGAATATGACGTCGCACTAGATTGTCACTCTCGACCACATCGACCAATGTCAGTTGTCCCACGCGGCGCACTGCGATGGCTGGAATCACCAAGATTTGCTCTTCTTCGAGCGGCAATTGAATGCGACCAAACATGCCGCTATAAATGCCTGGTGGGCAGGGGCCACTCACTTTCACTTGAAAGGAGCGACTCCCCACGTCGGCTTGGGGAACCACTTCGCGCACCGTCGCTAGGCACTCGTGGTCGAGCGACTCGATCTTGGCGGAGACCTCCTGACCGACTTTCAACTTAAGCGCCAACGACTCGCGGACATTGGCCACCAACTGCATTTGATTCGGATCGTAGATTGTGAGCAGCGTCTGACCTGGAGAAACGGTATCGCCCGCCTGCACTTGTTTGTCGATCACGATTCCATCAAAGGGGGCAGTGATGGTGGCATAGTCCAGCACTACGTTGCTTTCATCAATGGCCCGTGACGCTCGCTCCACCTCCGCTTCACTAGTGCGGACGGTTGTTGCCAGCCCTTCGTATTCGGCTCGCGAGATAGCGTTGCCTTGGATCAATTGGCTAGCGCGTTGATAGTCGGAACGAGCTTGCGCGAGTCGCGCTTGGGCCGAATCAAGCGCGGCATCAGCCTGCTGCAGTCGCGACCGCAGGTCATCATCGCTCAATCGCACCAGCACATCGCCAGCGGCGACCGGCTGACCCGCCGTGGCGTTGACTTCGATCACCTTGGCGAGAATCTTAGCTGCCACGGCCGACTGATGAACCGGCTCGATCGAACCGACCGCCGACTCGAATCGCGGACGCTTTAACAACATTGCTTCGCCCACTGCGGAACCAGGTGGGAGGGGCCTGCCTTGCGCGGACTTGTCCTCCTCCGATACCTTCGGACTGAATACTCCCGCCAGGATCATCAGGATCAATCCCACCCCCAGCGTCCCGACGATCGCAATTGTCCAGCTCTTCAAGTGTTGCAGGATGCGTGCGATGGTGAATCGCGTGGATTGTTTGGGCATTTTTTAGTGTGTTCTTTGAAGCTGAGCTAGTCACACTTGGCAAGAGTGACCCACTTTGATTTATTTGCAGGGCTCGCACGGGCTCGCTTGATTCCATGGCATGCGAGACAGCGCGTTCATCATCGGACAGATGTTCGTTACACCAGCAAAAACCAGACCGCAACCTACAAAGGCCGACAGCGCAATGCCGGCGGGATGAACATAAGTGAGCAACACGCCGAGTAGCACCAATGATCCAGCCACGATGCGCATTTGACGATCGACGGAGATTATCGAACGTCGGCCACGATTGACTGGTAGTCCGGCCGCTTCCCAAGCTGAAGTGCCTCCCACAACATTAATGACATTCGTGAATCCCAGATCGATAAACTTCTGACAAGCCATCTCGCCGCGACTACCGCTGCGACAAATGACATACAATGGTTGCTCCGCATTGCCATTGCGTTCCCCCATGATCGTCTTGGGCTGCAGCCTATCCAGAGGCGCGTTACGAGCAATAGTGGCATGCAGCGATTGGAATTCGGCGGGGGTGCGCACATCGATCAGCTCAACACACTGGCCTGCTTGGCATAGTTCATGCAACTCTACGGCGCGAATGGTACGAATAGACATCGGGTACTCCTAAAGAATTGAAAGTGGGCGCAGTGTAGAACAATTGTCCCAATTGTTCTACAATAGTCGACTTCGTTGCGTGAATCTCAGGCGTTAACCGTTACCTAACGAGTTAACACTTTGGCTCTTATGGCTCATTTAAACTTCGATCCCATAACGTGAAATTTTTTCCAGAGCGTCACGCGACTCGTCCTGAGCGCGGTGGCTGCCTTGGTGCGTTTGCCAGCCACCAGCGAATCGACGGTGTACTCCAGGATTTCTGGTGACTTATGGAAATCGAGTTCCATGCAGTAGCTAGTCAATGTGTGCGTAAGTGCTCGTAGGAGTGCGCAATGTGGGTCGGATACGCACGCCAAAAAACTCCGATTTATCATTTTGCCGAAACACGGTACGATACTCGGGCTGCGTGAGGGGTGGTCGCTTAGGTGCCTGACACCTCTGACGGCCCCGCCCATCCTGGCAAAGATGCGGCAAATTAGCACAGCTAAACCAGTTTTGCTAGTTTAGTTATCTTGCTTGGTACTGCGGCACCGATTGTGCTTCGCCGGTCGTGTTTCTTGGTTTGGCGATTCGGAATTGCCAAGCGCGCGATCGATCCCAATAGACTTTCTTAATAGCCTGAAAAAAGTAATGTCGACAGTTGCACCTGAAACCGCCAGAGGAGTCTCTACCCAGTCCGCTCCTGGAGAGATCGAGAATTTTAGCTACGACGATGGCATCGTCCGCATGTTTGCTACCGCCACGATTATTTGGGGCTTGGTCGCGACATTGGTGGGTCTGATTGTGGCTGTCGTCTTGGTGCTCCCCGCCCTGACTGGAGGCTTGCCCTGGATCGCCTTTGGACGCTTGCGTCCGTTGCATACTAACGCGGCGATTTTCGCCTTCGCTGGTAATGGGATTTTCGCAGCGATCTACTACAGCACCCAACGCTTGTGCAAGGCGCGAATGTGGAGCGACACTCTCAGTCAGATGCACTTCTGGGGTTGGCAAGCGATCATTGTCGCGGCGGCCGTGACGCTGCCGCTGGGGATTACGCAAAGCAAAGAGTACGCGGAGCTGGAATGGCCCATCGATATCGCTATTGCCGTGGTGTGGCTGGTGATCTTTGGCGGAAACTTCCTGATGACACTCGTCCATCGCCGCGAACGACACATGTATGTGGCGCTGTGGTTCTACATCGCCACGATTGTAACCGTGGCGCTGTTGCACGTGTTCAACAATCTGGTTATTCCAACTAGTTGGTTTCACAGCTATTCGATCTATGCAGGTGTGCAAGATGCCTTCATGCAGTGGTGGTACGGTCACAATGCGGTGGCGTTCTTTTTGACGACGCCATTTCTGGGACTGATGTATTACTTCCTCCCTAAGGCTGCCGAGCGTCCGGTCTTCAGTTACAAACTTAGTATCATTCACTTTTGGTCGCTGGTCTTCATTTATATTTGGGCTGGCCCTCACCATTTGCACTACACGTCGCTCCCCGAGTGGGCCAGCACGTTGGGGATGCTTTTCAGTTTGATGTTATGGATGCCTTCGTGGGGTGGAATGATCAATGGACTACTCACTCTGCGTGGCGCGTGGCATAAAGTGGCCACCGATCCGATCCTGAAATTCTTTGTGGTCGGTGTCACCTTCTATGGTATGAGCACTTTTGAAGGGCCGATGTTGTCGATCAAAAGCGTCAATGCCCTCAGCCACTATACCGACTGGACGATCGCTCACGTGCACTCCGGTGCCTTGGGTTGGAACGGCTTCATGACCTTCGGCATGTTGTATTGGTTGCTACCGCGACTTTACCAGACGAAGCTGTGGAGCCCCAAGCTGATGAGTCTGCACTTCTGGTTGGGGACCATCGGTATTTTGCTGTACATCATTCCGATTTATGCCGCCGGTTTGATGCAAGGGCTGATGTGGCGAGCCATCGATGGCGAAACGGGACAACTGATGTATCCCGACTTCATTGAGACAACGCAGAGTATCGTGCCGCTATGGTGGTTGCGCGTCCTAGGTGGCCTACTGTACTTTGCCGGAGTCGGCATGTTGGCACTCAACGCCTTCATGACCTGGATGAATCGACCTGCCAAATACGACGTCCCGGTCTATTCGGCACCGCGACTATCGAAGCACTACGAAGACCATACTCCCGCCCCGGTTAGCGGATTGGCTGGTGCTCCGGTTCTCGACTTCGGTAAGAAACTCGACGTGTGGGCCCAGATGGGTTGGCACCGCAAGTGGGAACGGCTCCCCGTGAAGTTCACGCTGCTGGCCACGTTGGCGGTGCTAGTGGCTACGCTGTTCGAATTGATCCCCACCTTCCTGATTCGCAGCAACATCCCCACGATTGCAACCGTCAAACCCTACACGCCGCTAGAGCTAGCCGGTCGTTATATCTATGTGTCTGAAGGTTGTTACAACTGCCACTCGCAGCAGATTCGACCGATGGTGGCTGAAACGAAACGCTATGGTGAATATAGCAAGCCGGGTGAGTTCATCTACGACCGTCCGTTTCAATGGGGAAGCCGTCGCATTGGTCCCGACTTGGCCCGTGAAGGTGGCAAGCAAAGTAGCTTCTGGCACTGGACGCACTTTGAGAACCCGGAGCTACTCTCCGAGGGTTCAGTGATGCCCAGCTACGAACACTTGTTGCGACAAGACATTAAGTTCACCGCGATTGAACCGCTAGTGAAAACCGCTTACTTGCTCGGAGCGCCGTATGAAAACGAGTTGGAGGAGAGTGAAGCGTTGGCCCGTCGCCAGGCTGAGGAGATCGCCGCCGACATCGTCAAACAAGGTGGTCCAGCGGGCGTGCATGAAAAGCAAGTGATCGCGTTGATTGCCTATCTGCAGCGGATGGGGACCGACATTTTCCGTACCGAGGCAGCACCCGCCGCAGGCGCGTCCCCCGGTGAAGCCCCAGCCGAACCCGCGACCGAGGAGGCACCCGCCGAACCGCTCGCGGCGGCAACCCCCTAGTTCATCGTAGCGCCATAATTCTCCTTACCCCCATGCTTCCCATGGACTGTACAATGCATCACCCCGGCAGTCCGCATTCGCTAACGCTTTACAGCTAATATTCATGATAAAAGACATTGTCAGCGCGCTCGATTACTCAAACTGCGCCGAAGCGGCGCTGCTGCTCTTCGTGGCGGCCTTCGGATTGATCTTCTACGGAGCACTCAAGTTGAGTCGAGAATCCAGCGAGCGTTTTGCGTCGATCCCCCTGAGCGATGAAGTTAAGGATCCTTTTGATGGAAAATAATGCCCTGACCGATCATGCCTACGATGGTATTCAAGAGTTCGACAATCCGCTCCCTGGTTGGTGGAAGTGGATGTTCGTCGGTTCGATTGTCTTCAGCGTGTTTTATGCCATGTACTTTCACATCGGCGCGCCGGGACGTTCCGTCTCCGATCAGTATGACACCGCATTGGCAGCCAATACGCGGTTGCAATTTGCTGAAATTGGCGATCTCGAACCGACTGCCGAGAACATCATGCGCTACGCCAATCAGAAGAGTTGGTTGAGCGTGGGGCAAACGGTTTTCAAGACCAATTGCATCTCCTGCCATGGTCGCGATGGCGAGGGGAAGGTTGGTCCTAATTTGACCGACCAAGTCTATAAGAATGTGCGTAAAGTGGAAGACATTGCGCGGGTCATCATCCAGGGGGCGGGCAATGGCGCGATGCCAGCTTGGGCTAATCGCTTGCATCCCAACGAAGTTGTTTTGGTTTCCGCCTACGTGGCTTCGCTGCGTGGCGCGCAAACTGCAGGTGAAGGGAAAGGGCCCGAAGGGAATGAGATTCCGGCATGGCCAGAACCTCCGGTCGATCCGGAGAAACCCGACACTGAAGCAACTAAACAAGGTTAAGTCATCCAATGAGCGAGTCGCAGCCGAAGACCACACTACCCGTGTTGGGAGACGCGCGTCCGAATCAACCTCTCACCTCTAATCCGGTCAAGAGTGGTCGTGAGCTACCAGGCAGCGATGCGTTGCTCCCTTCGCCCGAGCATGTGCTGAGCACCTTGGAGCAGGACGGTTCGCGGCGCTGGCTCAAACCGAAGCTCTCAAAAGGGCAGTGGTGGCACCGCAGGCGGGCCGTGGCCTATGTGTTGATGGTCGTCTTCGTGCTAGTGCCGTACATTCGGCTAGGTGGCAAACCACTTATCCAGCTCGACATTGCCGCGCGTGAATTCACTATCTTAGGACACACTTTTCTCCCGACCGATACGCTGCTGCTGGCGTTAACCATGCTAACCGCCTTCATTAGCATCGTCTTCATCACGGCTGTCACCGGGCGGGCGTGGTGCGGCTGGGCCTGTCCGCAAACGGTCTATATCGAGTATCTGTTTCGTCCCATCGATCGATTGTTTGAAGGGACGACAGGCAAGGGGGGACACCCCAAGCAGTCCATGTCGGCCCCGCGTCAGATCGCCCGCTTCATCGTCTACGTACTCCTCTGCATGTTTCTGGCCCACACCTTTCTGGCTTACTTTGTGGGGACCGAAAAACTTGCAATTTGGATTCGCAGTTCCCCGTTTGAGCACCCAGTCGCGTTCATGGTGATGGCTGTGACTACCGGTCTGCTCACCTATGATTTCTATTTCTTCCGCGAGCAAACGTGCCTAATAGCTTGTCCTTACGGACGCTTCCAATCAGTGATGCTCGATCCACAATCGCTGATCGTGGCCTACGACTACAATCGTGGCGAGCCTCGCAAGAAGGGAAAACATAAACCGGAGGATCATGCAGGACATTGTGTCGATTGCAATCAGTGTGTTGTCGTCTGCCCCACGGGGATCGACATCCGCGACGGCCTGCAGATGGAGTGCATCAATTGCACGCAGTGCATCGACGCCTGCGATGCGGTGATGGACAAAGTTGGCTATCCCAGGGGGCTGATCCGCTACAGTTCCGAGGACGCACTGGCCAAAAAGCCACGCAAGCTTCTCCGAGCGCGGACGATGATCTATCCAATGCTCTTGATCGGAGTGGTGAGTGGGTTGGCCTACGCCATCTCGACCAAGTATGGTTTTGATGCGCGAATCATTCGCGGCAAAGGTGCTCCCTTTACCACCGTCGATCGTGGCTTGATTTCCAACACGTTTAATATGCGTTTGGTCAACCGTACCGATCAGCCGCAGACTTACACTTTCTCAGTTGTCACTCCCACGTCGGCCAAGCTCGAAGTGATCGACGACACGCGACTTGAAATCGAACCGGGCCAATCGACGATGGTTCCACTAAGCGTTCGATTCCCAGGGAGCCTGACCTTCGGCGATGGCAACGAACCGATAACGCTGTCGATCTTCGATAGCAGTCAGCATCAACACGACGTCAGTTTCCGTTTACTTGGACCGAGGCAATAGATGACCCCGTCTGCTGTTACCACCCCCCAGTCACCACATCAGAGTCCTGCTGAATTGGCGCGGCTCGAGCGTCGCGCGCGACGTTTTTGGGTTTCGCTCATCGTCGGGCTGCTGGGGTTACAGGTCTTCATCGGCATCGGTTCGATCTTTTTGTCGATCGGCGATCCCACCGTGGCCTTCGTACCCAACTACCATCAGAAGGCGCTCGATTGGGATGCGACCCATCGCGCACGGCAGTTGACCACCACGCTCGGTTGGCACATCGCCCCCATGATCGGGCAATGGTCCTCCGACAGTCACAAACGTTTGGTGCGCATCGCAGTCTGCGATCGCGCGGACAATGCCGTGACCGGTTTGAATTTATCAGCCAAGGTCTATCATCACGCTCGTGGCGCGACGATTCACGATTTGCAATTCACTGAGACCGATGCTGGCTACTATGAAGCCACAACCACGTTGGCCGAGTCCGGCTTGTGGGAGATGCAGTTACAATTGGAAGGCGAGCATGGCATCGCCAGCGACGTGCGCGATCTGGTAGTTGAATAAGGTTCGAACGAGATGTGGATTTTAATTAGCGCGATTGTCACGGCGAGTTTGCTGGGGAGCATGCACTGCGTCGGTATGTGTGGTCCGCTGGCGATTTGGGCTAGTGGAGCCGGAGAGCGGATTGGCGGTCGGCAGATGGCGCTGGCTACCACGCTCTATCATGTGGGGCGATTGCTAACCTATGCGCTGGCCGGGCTGATCGCGGGTGGAGCTGGGCAATTGCTAGATATGGGTGGTCAGACGCTGGGCGTGCAGCTCCTCGCGGCGAGAATTGTCGGTGGTCTGATGATTCTGTTTGGCGTTTTGCGGCTACTGCAATTGCTTGCGCTGCGTCATGCACGACCGCCAACCAATTTTCCGAGTCCCGCACAACCGTCGCTTATTACCCGCGCACTACTGAAACTGCGCCCGTTTGTCTTTCGCTTGCCAGTCGCGGCGCGCGGCTTGGTGACGGGACTGCTCACGGCGTTCCTTCCCTGTGGTTGGTTGTATCTGTTTGCGCTCGTCGCTGCGGGGACGGGGAGCATCGTAATGGGCCCTGTCGTAATGATCGCTTTTTGGATCGGCACCGTCCCCGCGCTGGTTGGACTGGTCACAGGCACGCAAGCCCTCGCGCTCCGATTTCGACGAGTGATTCCGGTGGGTGCGGCAGTACTGCTGATTGTTGGAGGTTGCTACACCGCCGCCGGTCGTGGCTTCGCCAATCTGAATGCGTTATCCGATATTCGCTTGTCGGGGACCACCGATTTCGCTAAGCCCAAGTCCTCTACTTCGTCGCCCAGCGACTCTCATGACGCCGCACACAACAGCGCCGATGTGGCGGCTGCACTGGCTGAATTGACTCAGACAGAATTGCCTTGCTGTGCCGAGCGTGTCAGTAGCGACCAAGCGACGAGCACGAATCAAACAACTCCCCAGCCAGGATCTGCGTCACCTTGAATGGAACCACGCTAGACACCCCCGAGCGAATCGACACACAGCAGGCTGCAAGTGTCACGTTGCCGTGCATCCACTGCGGCTTGCCTACAGTGTGTGATGCGGGGACAGAGTCGGAACGGGTCTTCTGCTGTGCGGGTTGCTTGGGAGCGTATCAATTGATCCACGGTTGGGGGCTGGAAGATTTCTATGCTCTGCGCGACCAGATGAAATTGACTGGTGCCGCGCAAGCCGCCAGTCGCGCGGGGCGCTACGAGCAATTCGATACGCCAGAATTTCTGGGACCATCAACGCCCGAGCAGTTGTCCGATGGTACCTGCCGCACCGAGTTGGCGATTCACGGTTTGCACTGCGGTGCCTGCGCATGGTTGATCGAGAACGCGGCGGCGCGCGAGCCGGGACTGCTATCAGCTCGTGTCAAAATGAGTGATCACACGATCCGCTTGGTCTTTGATCCCCAAGCCACAAAGTTAAGTAGCTTAGCCGCGCTACTCGATCGCTTGGGTTATGCCCTGGCCCCCATCGACCCACGTCGCGATGATCAAGTGCAAGTGGTCAACCGGCAGTTGCTGATTCAGATTGCGATCGCTGGCTTCTTTGCGGCCAACGCCATGTGGATCGCGATTGCCCTGTATGCGGGTGAGTACTCTGGGGTGGAAGCGGGGCAGCGTTACTTTTTGGGACTGGTCGGCACCGTCTTGGGTGTGTCGGCGGTACTCGGTCCGGGACGAACTTTTTTCGTCGGTGCCCTAGCCTCCCTGCGCATGATGACACCACATATGGATCTCCCCGTGGCCTTGGGGCTTGGGGTCGGCACGATTGTTGGCACGATCAATGCGATCCTCGGAAGGGGACAGATCTATTTCGATTCGCTCGCTACGTTGGTCTTCTTCTTGTTGATTGGTCGTTGGATTCAGTTTCGGCAACAGCAGCGGGCAGCCAAGGCGGTCGACCTCATGCTACGCATCACGCCGCGACACGCCACGCTCATTGGCTCGGACGACACTGAGAAAATGATCTTGGTCGATACCCTGCAACTGGGCGATGTGATCCGCATAGCGGCGGGACAACCGGTGGCGGCGGATGGAAGAGTCTTGCGGGGCCAATCGAATCTCGATCGCTCGCTGCTCAGTGGCGAGAGCCAACCGGTTGCGATCGGTGAAGGGGACAGTGTTGCTGCCGGGACGATCAACTTGACCGCCCCCATTGACTTACAAGTCACCGCGGTGGGACGCGACAGTCGCATTGGTCGCGTTATGCAAGCGGTCGAATCGGCGGCGATGGAAAAAACTCCGATCGTACAATTGGCCGACCGCATCGGGGGCGTGTTTGTCGTGGCCGTCACCTTGCTGGCGGTAGGAACTTTTGTTTACTGGGTTCCCAGTGGGCTGTCTGCCGCCACGGCCAATGCGACTGCGTTGTTGATTGTGGCTTGCCCCTGCGCGCTCGCCTTGGCCACGCCGCTGGCCATCGCCGTCGGCTTGGGACGCGCAGCCAATCGAAGCATGTTGATTCGTGACGGACAGGCCCTACAGCAACTCGCCTCGGCTGGGACGATGTGGTTCGACAAGACGGGGACGATCACTGAAGGGCGACAACGCGTTTCAACTGTTCATGGGGACTTGGATGGTTTGCGATTGGCGGCCGCCATCGAAGCGGCTTGTCGTCACCCAGTTGCCCAAGCGATCGTGCTAGATGCCCAGCGACGACATCTGTCCCTCCCCGTGGATGCGCGGCTCGAGCGTGTCGCGACTGGTGGGATCGTTGGTCAAGCGGATGGAAAGCATGTCTGTGTCGGCAATCTGCAATTTATGAGCGAACAAGGTATTCATCTCGATCATCAATTTTGTGGCGCTGCTCGGCAGCTCGCGCAGCGCGGCGAAAGCCCGATCTTGATTGCGGCCCAGGGACAGATCATTACACTCATCGGTTTGTCGGATCCGTTGCGAACTGGCGCCAAAGATGTCATGGCGGAATTGGCTCGTCGCGGTTGGTCGGTGGGAATTCTTTCGGGTGATCACCCCGAAATTGTACGTCGCGTGGCGGAGCAACTTGCGCTCCCTGAAAATCGCTGCCACGGTGGTCTTACTCCCGAAGAAAAGTTAGCCGCAATTCGTCAATCGCGCGCGACCGGTGGGACAGTTGTCATGGTCGGCGATGGCGCCAACGACGCAGCTGCCTTGGCCGCCGCCGATGTGGGTGTGGCGGTGCGGGGTGGTGCCGAGGTGAGCTTACAAGCCGCGCCAGTTTTTATTGCCTCGGGCGAACTCACCAGCTTGCTGACACTGCTACGCGGCGCGGGCTCTACGACGCGTTTGGTGCTACTCAATTTCGCATTGTCACTGAGCTACAATTTAGTAGCGGTGGGGCTAGCCATGGCGGGCTGTATTAGTCCCTTGGTGGCCGCGTTGCTAATGCCGCTCAGTTCCGTGAGCGTGCTGGGATTAACACTGGCGTGGCCAAGTTTCGTGGAGGAGCCTCTTTGAGTGTACTATTTGTGGCTCTACCCATCGCGATACTGTTAGGTGCGTCGGCCTTGGTGGCTTGTGTGTTCTGTATTCGCGGCGGTCAATACGATGATTTGGAAACGCCAGCAGTGAGAATGCTCATCGACGAAAAGCCTGCTCAGCGGAACGGTTTGAATACCAGCTCGAAGCGCGAGCGAGTGGAGTAGTGAAGGAGTGGTGGAGTGGGTGGTGAAGGAGTGGTGGAGTGGGTGGTGGAGTGGGTGGCACTGGCTGGGGCCAGTGTGAGCGAAGGAGTTGAGTCTGAAGCAGGTGTGGTTCTCTTTAAGCGCTCGAAGTAACGCATGCAATTCAACCGAGCCGTTTGGCAGGAGAGGCTAGAGACTAGAGGCTAGAGGCTAGAGACTAGAGACTGGAACCTGGAACCTGGAACTTAAAACTTAAAACTTAAAACTTAAAATTGGAATGAGACAGATGAAACATATTGTGAGTAGTGCACTGCTCGCGTGCGCGACAGGTGCGAGTGTTGGTTGTCGGCCGGAGCCAATTGCTTCCTTCGAACCGAACATGGTCTACGCTAAGGCGATCGAGATCGACAGCGGCTATCCGATGCAGCAAGCGCTCGATGAAACCCAAGTCGCTTTGCGGCAGTTTTTCGGAACACCCGACTTTCCCAAGCTACCGGAAATTGTGACCGAAGACGACGAGTATGCTGGGATCGTCAGCCAAGAGAGATTGCAAAAGGCGGCCGGCGCGCCTGTCTCGGCGGGGGCTGGACTCTATCGACAACACTGCTCGACCTGCCATGGTGTGGTGGGTAATGGTCGTGGTACCACTGCGGCGCTACTCGATCCCTATCCACGCGACTATCGAATGGGGAAATTTAAGTTCAAAGACACATCCCGCAGCGCCAAACCAACTCGCTCCGATATCGCCTACTCGATCAAACACGGTGTCGTGGGCACTGCCATGAAGCCCATTCCCGAACTGACCGATGAAGATATCGATGTGTTGGTCGACTACGTGATCTACCTTGCATGGCGTGGAGAAACGGAACGCGCGCTGTTGATGGAAGGTGGGGAGATCGAATTTGAGGAAGGAGCTCACTTGTTCCAAGAAGGGACGGAGGGCTTTGACGATCAATTGGAATTCGCCAATGATACTGTTCTGGAAATAGGAGATAGCTGGCTGGCGGCCGAGGATAGAGTTAAGGAAGTACCACCACCGGTCGATGTCCCCGTCCCAGCGACTATCGAGGAATTGCGAACCGCGCTGGCGGTCGATGGCGATTCACCATTGAAGCAATCGGTGGCTAAGGGACAGGAAATTTTTCAATCCGAAGTGGCGGCTTGTACCAAGTGTCATGGCAAGGAAGGACGTGGCGATGGCCCACAAATCGACTATGACGATTGGACCAAGGATTGGACGTCGCGAATTGGTATCGATCCGCTCGATGAAGCTGCGCAAGTTCCGCTGGTTGCGCGTGGCGCGCTGCCACCACGCAGGATAACGCCCCGCGACTTTCGCGAAGGGCTGTTTCGTGGTGGGAGTGAACCCGAGCACATCTATCGTCGGATTGCTGTAGGGATCGATGGCACCCCGATGCCTGCCGCCACACTCCCGGAACAGGACATTTGGCACTTAGTCAACTACGTCCGCTCGCTGGCCGAGCCACCCAAGGAAGAAGAAGCTCAACCGATCAATCTAAATAAATAGCACCGACGGACAAGCGCTGACCTGCGGAGCGGTCAGCGACTTTGGGGTGAGCGAATGTGCACGCGGAAGCGCGCACTGTTGTCTCAGTTGTAGGGAGTGTCGATTGAGAGTTTCTCGGCCGAGTAGGAGTATGGTCCCCCGAGTGCATTTGGCACCCTAGTTGCATGTAAAAGTTGCGGTCCTTAGATCACAACCTCTCACCGCAATTACTAGTGTGCAGCCATGACCCCTTCAGTCGTACGACGCGAGCTCCTGCTAGTCAGCAATACCGCCACTGCGACGCAAACCGAACTGGAAGGCCAAGGCTTTCGGGTGCTGGCGGTCGACGATTGCGGCGGTGCGTTGCAAGTGATCAGGGGGCATCCGTTTGACGCAGTGCTGGTTGACATGGAGTGCTCGGATCAAGTGGAGTTTCTACGTCGCCTGCACGAAGGTGATCCACCGCTGCAAGTGCTGATTGTGTCCGAAGCGAAAGATGAGGGCGAAGTTGCGCTTGATGTTTGCATCGACCGCATTTCGCGATCTGCGTCGTCTCCCGCAAGACAGACTGCGCTTCACCGCGCTGTTGAAGTGACGCGCTTGCGACGCGAAAACTTACGTCTACGTCGACAGTTGGCTGAGTACCATCCTGCGCCAACGCAATTAGACGATGGCGCGTTGAAATCATCCGTCCCCATTAATTTATCAATTGGTGGTGACGCTGAACTAGCAGCTATCAATCGCGCGCACGTCATGGCGGTACTGGCTCAACACCACGGCAACAAAGCCCAAACCGCGCGCGCGCTGGGGATCAACCGCAGATCGCTCTATCGCTTGCTTGGGAAATACAACACGTGATTTTTAGTTCCGCGACGTCGAGCTGATACTCCCACTCGCTGGCGCGTCGAGCTGATATTGCTAGTGGTTTTCGCGAAACTGAAAGCTGTTAAACAAATTTGTCCGATCGCAATTCAACACACATCTCTAACGTCGCTGGCGAAAGCCAAAACCACCCAGCATTGTCATCGTCAACAGCAGCAGCGATGAGGGCTCGGGGACCGCGCGAAACGATGCGCTCGTTGTGTTGGCGATTTGAAGAACTCCCTGAGTGGTCGCGAACGGCACCTCATTGGATAGGGCTCGGCCATCAACGCTGGGAAACACTGTGCGTAGCGTGTAGTTAGACAGACTGGGTACATTTCCAACGGAGAAAATCGATAAGCTTTCTCCGCTTTGCGTCTGACTGGAAATACCTACCACTGGGAAATTAGCTCCGCTGGATTGACTGACAAACAGACTGGGAGCAACCGCAAACATTGCCGAACCAAGACCATCAATTTCCAGCAAGGCTCTCACTCCGTCTAAGCGATAGACGCCTGAGAGTGGATTGGTGACCAGCGTTTCATCACCCTGGGCGGTAATTGTGAACGCTCCATCGAACGGGCTTCCTCCCAGTGTGCCGCTCCCGACACCGCTGAAAACATAAACTAAGTCGCCGTGGGCGAGACCGCCGAACACAACGCCCACTAGAACAATGGGAAGCAGGCATTTCAGACACAAACGTTGGTGCAGGCTCATCAGGTTGAATCTCGTGACGGGAGATAGGACTGGAAGCTACTATTCTACACCAAGCTACTCCCCGAGGAATACACAGCGAAATAAGCTTGCCGTAGCCAGAGTCGCCAGACTTCGGTTCTTACAAGCTGAAGTCTGGCGGCTCCAGCTACGACGGATAGAGGTGCAATCGCTGGTTGCCTAAAAGTGGGCTAGTACTTCTGGCCATGTCCGAGCACTCACCTGCAACTTGCGTTATAATCAAGGTTTAATTCCTGCCACTCGCACCAAAACCCCACCTGCGCTCGGTATCACTGAAACACTGCCACTGGAAATCTAAGCAGTTTCGGGGGATACTAGTCTACCGAAGTAGATCGCAAATTCACCTAGAATAGTCTTAGCAACTCAACCACCTACCTGTCTCACGAGGTTTTCTGGCATGACATTTCGCAATGCCGCGGATTGGCTCCAACAGCCAACGTCCGCACTGCACCGCGCACTCCAAGCGTCCCTGGTTTTGTTCGTTCTAACTTGCAGCAGTTCGCTCGTTGCGGCTGAACCGGCTGACTGGTATCAATGGCGAGGCCCAGAGGGGAACGGCATTTCGCGCGACAAGAACCTCCCCGATACGTGGTCTCCCAAAGGAGAGAACGTGTTGTGGTCGAGTGAGGAGTATGCCTCGCGCTCCACGCCGATCACCAGCCATGGCAAGCTCTATTTGGTCACTCGCTACAAAGCGGAGACGACCGAAGAAGGAGAACAACTTGTCTGTCTCAACGCCGACACAGGTGAATTGATCTGGAGCCAACATCACAACATCTACCTCTCCGATGCGCCCGCCGAACGTGTGGGTTGGGCTAGCCCCGTGGCCGATCCGAAAACCGGCAACATTTTTTGGCTGGGGCTTGGTTGCCAGTTCATGTGCCTCAATGGTGAAACGGGAGAGGTGATTTGGGAACATGCCATGAGTGAAGAGTACGGCATGCTCAGCACTTATGGCGGGCGCACCAATTTCCCCGTGGTCTTCGATGACTTGGTGATCATCAGTGGAGTCATGACGCAATGGGGCGAGCACGCGGTCCCGGCTCATCGCTTTGTCGGATTTGATAAGCGAACTGGAGCGGCTGTCTGGTTTTCCATCACTCGCCCCAAGCCTGAAGATACAACCTACAGCACTCCTTTCGTGACCGTCTTCAATGGACAAGCGGCGATGGTCTTCGGTGGTGGCGACGGCTTCATGTATGCGATGCAACCCCGCACTGGCGAGGTGATTTGGAAATACGATTGTTCCAATCGCGGCATCAATACTCCTCCTTTGGTTGTCGACGGAATAGTTTACTGCGGTCACCGCGAACAGAATTCATCCGACACCCGCATTTTGGGTGCGATCTTCGCCATCAATGGTGACCAGGCAACAGGCGAAATCAAGGAAGATGAACTGAAGTGGAAAATTCCCGGTCGCAGCGTCGAAGGGAGCCAACCGCTCTTAGTCGATGGACGCCTATATGTGATCGAAGATGGTGGCACGCTGGTCGTCATCAATCCCGAAACTGGTGAGATCATCCAAGACAAAAAAATTGGGCGTCGTCCAGGTTCGTTGATTTATGCCGATGGCAAGCTTTACTGCTGCGAACAGACCGGAAACTTCTGGGTCTTTAAACCGACCGCAGAAGGAGTCGAGGAATTGGCCCGCGTGCGCATGAGGAGTGGCGAAGAGATTTTAGCTGCCCCTATCATCAGTCATGGCAAGATCTACGTTACGACTACCAAGGCGTTGTATTGCATTGGCAAGAAAGGCGTCGAGGCCACAGCCGATGTGATTCCAGTTGGCCCTCAAGAATCCCCTAAAGCCGACGATCAGAAGATCGCGCACTTGCAGATTGCCCCGGTCGAAGCGATGCTCGCCCCCGGTCAAGCAACTCCCTATCAAGTGCGCGCGTACAATAAGCTTGGTCAGTTCCTGAAGCTGGTCGACGCTGAGTTCGCCGTCGAAGGCTCTGGTGCCGTGACCGCTGATGGCACCTATACCGCCCCCACCGCTGCCGAGCATCAAGCAGTCAAGATCACCGCCAAGTTAGGTGAATTAACGAGCACCGCGCGCGTCCGGGTAATTCCCGACCTACCTTGGAAATGGGATTTCTCGGACAAGGCCGTTCCGGTCACTTGGATTGGTGCTGCCTACCGAAATCAACCCAAGGAAATCGACGGTGAACCAATGTTGGTCAAGGTGAGCACGATCCCCAAGGGGACGCGCAGCCAATCGTGGATGGGCTGGACGTCGCTGCACGACTACACCATCCAAGCCGACGTCAACGCAACCGCCAATCCCGACAATGGTCGTCGCGCCGACATGGGACTAATCAATCAACGCTATACCCTCGACCTCATGGACAAGGGACAATTGCAAATCCGCTCCTGGACGCCCCGCCTGGACCTGCGTTTCGCTAAGACCGTTCCCTTCCAGTGGGACGTTGACCAGTGGTATACACTCAAATTTCAAAGCGAAAACCACGATGGCAAAGTCACGCTACGTGGCAAAGCTTGGAAGCGCGGCGAAGAAGAGCCCACGGAGTGGATGGTCGAGGCGACCGACGACGTGCCTAACACGCATGGTAGCCCAGGTCTATTCGGCAATTCGACCCAAGCCGAGTACTATATTGATAACGTCGAAGTTTACCCCAACGCAAAATAACGCATTCCCAAAAAATTTAGAGGTATCAACTTATGCATCGAAAACTTACTCTCCTCGCCACTTGCCTGGGAGCTGCCCTGATCGCTCCAGCTTGTCTGCGGGCCGAAGACTATAACGCGGTCAAATCGGTTCGCGACAGAATCAATGAACTGGAGGTCGGACAGAACGATTGGCCACAATGGGCCGGTTCCTATTTGCGCAATAATGTCACCGACGAACCGAATATTCCCACCGAGTGGGATGTGCAGACCGGAAAGAATGTTCGCTGGTCCATGCCCCTAGGTTCGGAGACCTATGGCAACCCCGTTGTCGCCAACGGAAAAGTGTATGTCGGCACGAACAACGGTGCGGGGTATTTGAAACGCTACCCCAGCGAAACCGACTTGGGGGTTCTGCTCTGCTTTGATGAAAAAACCGGCAAGTTTCTATGGCAACATTCGAGCGAAAAACTCTCTTCTGGGCGCGTCAATGACTGGCCCAACCAGGGTATTTGCTGCGCTCCATTGATCGACGGCGAGCGCCTGTATTACGTCACCAGCCGAGGCGAAGTGGCGTGTTTGGATACCGCCGGTTTTAGCGATGACGAGAACGATGGCGTGAAGGGTGAGCCGAATGAAAGCAAGGATGAAGCGGACGTGGTGTGGAGCTTCGACATGATGAAGAGCTTGGGTGTTTCGCAGCACAATATGTGCAGTTGCTCTGTCACCTGCGCCGGGAACTTGCTGTTCGTCAACACTTCCAATGGAGTTGACGAAGGGCACCAAAATCTCCCCAGCGAAGATGCCCCCAGCTTCATTTGCATGAATCGCGAAACCGGCTCAGTACTGTGGACCGACAATTCCCCCGGTGCCAACGTGCTGCACGGCCAATGGTCATCCCCCAGCTATGCAGTTCTAGGTGGCCAGGCTCAAGTGCTGTTTGGCGGTGGTGACGGTTGGTTGTACAGCTTCGACGCCAAGGGAGAAAGCGGGAAATCGAAACTGCTGTGGAAGTTCGACTGCAACCCCAAAGATTCACTGTATGTCCTTGGCGGCTCAGCCACTCGCAATCACATTATCGCCACTCCGGTCATCTACGACGGGCTGGTCTATGTGGCCGTGGGTGAAGACCCGGAACACGGCGAAGGTGATGGACACCTGTGGTGCATCGATCCCACCAAACGCGGTGACGTTAGCCCAACTCTGGTCTACAACGCCAAGGATCCAAGCCAGCCCATCGCTCACAAGCGACTGCAAGCGATGGTGGCCAAGGACGGGGATCTGCAACGCGACAATCCAAATTCCGCTGCTGTGTGGCACTACATCGGAAAGGATACTGAGAAATTCGAAACGACCATGCACCGCAGTTGCGGGACCGTGGCGATCAAGGATAACATTTTGTTCGTGGCTGACTTCAGCGGCGTGTTCCATTGCTTGGACGCCAAGACCGGCGCATCCTATTGGACCTACGATATGTTCGCCGCATCCTGGGCTTCGCCACTGATCATCGAGGATCGCGTTTACATTAGCGACGAAGATGGAGACATTGCCATTTTCAAAGTCTCCAAGAAGGAAGATCAAATCGCGGAGATCAACATGGATAGCGCCGTCTACACCACGCCCGTGGCTGCCAATAAGTCGCTCTTTATCGCCAATCGCAATCGCCTGTACGCCATCGAAGAGGGTGCGCAGAGCGACGTAGAAAAGTAGCTACTCCTGAATTTCGCTGCGTAATTTTTGCATGCCGCGGAAAACTAAACCGGCCACGGCTTCGGTGGACTTGCCGAGCTGCTGGCCAATCTCCGCCAGCGTGGCATCGTGCCAGTACTTGAGCATGATGGCTTGCCGCTGCTCGCTGGTTAACTTCAGCATGGCTTGCGCCAGTGCATTGGCTCGATCTTGGCGATGCATCGCCGCGCTGGGAGTGGATGTGTGAGCGGCCAAAAGCTGGGCTAAGTGGAGCGAGGATTGCTCGACCGCTTGGATCGATTGCTCGCGGGTGACATCCCGCCGCTGTCGCGAATAGTCGCGCGCCAGTCCACACAGCACATTTCCCAAGATCGTGCGCAACCACGCCGCCCGTTGGGCATCCGTCGTCCCGCGGAATTGATCGCGTGCCTGGTAGGCTTGCAGCAATGTTTGTTGCACCACGTCGGCCGCATCAACTTTGCTTTTTAAGCGGGCCTGCAACTGAGATTCAGCCAGAATGTGCAAGTACGAGCGAAACGATTCGAATTCATCGGCGGCGGAAGAGCTGGTTTCAGGCGAGGTGGGCTCGGACATGTAGGCTTTTTCTCCACTGGTTCCATGAGTATAGTTGCATTGTATCACGCTTTTTCTCGTGCCCCAAACGTGCGCCACGGTGGGCTGGGAACGTGTTTTAAAAAGGGGGCTGACCCTCTCTCCAATGGGTCAGCCCCCTTTTTAAAACATGTTCTGAGGTGCAATTAATGAAATCGAATAAACTTCGACGACAAATCTGCTTTGAAGCCGCGCGAGCGATGTATTTTCGCCACGAGTCGGAATACTATCGCGCCAAACAGAAGGCCGCACAGCGAATTTGCAAGGGCTGGATTAAACCGTCTGATTTGCCGAGCAATGCGGAAATCCGCGAAGAGATCCAGTCCTTTGCCCGCCTACACGAAGGCCAACAACGAACCGACAATCTGCAACTTATGCGTTTGACTGCCTTGCGAGTCATGCGACTGCTGGAGCGTTTTAAGCCCAAGTTGATCGGCAGCACGCTGACCGGGCACGTGCGACAAGGCTCCGATATCGACTTGCATCTTTTCTCAGACAGCCTCGCCGCCATCACCGCCGCGCTCGATGAACAGATGTTGTTCTATGATGTCGAACGCAAACGAGTGAGGAAGGATGGTGAGGAGCGAATCTTTACCCATGTCCACTTGAAAGATACCTTTGCTGTGGAATTGACCATCTATGCCAGCAACCTGGTCAATCAAGTCTTCAAGAGCTCGATTACTGGCAAACCGATCGAGCGCGCATCGATTGCTGAATTGGAACAGTTGTTGTCGGTGGAGTATCCCGAGTTGGGGATTGACGAAAGTTTGCAAGACATGGAGGATCAGCCCGATCGGTTTCAGTTGTTTTACGCTCTGCTGTTGCCATTGGAAGAGGTCAAGCAGCATCCGAAGTATCACCCGGAAGGGGACGCGTTGTATCACAGTCTCCAAGTCTTCGATTTGGCGTGCGACCAGTTGCCGTATGACGAAGAATTTTTACTGGCCGCGCTGTTGCACGATATCGGCAAGGGGATCGACCGGCACGATCATGTGGCGGCTGGTTTAGAAGCCCTTGAGGGCTTCATCAGCCAACGCACGGCTTGGTTGATCGAATATCATATTGAAGCGCACAAGATTCTGGACGGCACCATCGGCTCGCGCGCCCACCGTCGCTTGCGCGAGAATGAAAGTTACGAGGAACTGTTGTTGCTCTGTGGTTGCGACCGCGCAGGTCGCGTGGCCGGAGTGCAAACCATCGAGCTGTAAGAGGCAATCGAGTACGTGCGAAGTTTGGACTACAGCTTCGGGTAGGATGGAGTGGGTGGAATGGGTGGCACTGGCTGGGGCCAGTGGAGTCGAAGGAGGCGATTTGGAAGCCTCCTAAAATTCCTTAAGCGCTCGAAGTAATGAAGTAGGTACTAACAAAATGCTTCCAGATTGACATCGCCCTGTTTGACAATTAGCAGACTAGTCCGCCTATTCCAGTCAAGTCATTCACGTCGTCAAACGATTCGGGTGAGTTGAATGCGTTACTTCGAGCGCTTAAGGCAAACCACACCTGCTTCAGACTCAACTCCTGCGCACACACTGGCCAAGCCAGTGCCTCCCACTCCACCTCTCCACTTCCCCCTGTGGGCTGATAGAATGGGGAGACTTGCTCCTACTCACTATCTCCCTCGAAGGAAAAAACCATGTTTCGAACTATCCTCCTGGCCGTCGCTGTTTGTTGTGGTACTTGCTTGGCCCAAGCGGCTGACTTGCCTAAAGTGGGCGATAAAGCTCCCGCTTTTGAGATGAAAGGGAGCGACGGGAAGACCTACACGCTCAAGGACTTCGCCGGTAAACAAGCGGTCATCGTGGCTTGGTTTCCCAAGGCGTTTACCGGTGGGTGCACTAAGGAATGCAAGTCGATGAAGGATGCTGGGGAACAACTTAAGAAATACAACGTGGCCTACTTCACGGCCAGCACTGATACAGTTGATAAGAACGCCGAATTTGCCAAGAGCTTGGATTTAGATTATCCGATTCTGTGCGACCCCGAGGGGAAGAACGCTAAGCTGTTCGGAGTGCTGCAAGAGGGGAAGACCACAGCCGCGCGGGTGACCTTTGTGATCGGTGCCGATGGCAAGCTGCTGGCGGTCCTGGATAAAGTAGTTACCGAAGCACATGGTGCCGATTTGGCGAAACTACTCGAGGAACTGAAGGTAGCTAAGAAATAGTCGCCATGCATGTCTATCTGATGGGCTATCGCGGGTCGGGCAAGTCGACGGTGGGTCGCTTGCTCGCTGCGCAGCTTGAGTTGCCTATCATCGATACCGACGACCTGATCGAAACGTCGGCTGGCAAGTCCATTCGCGAAATCTTTGCCGCAGAGGGAGAGGCTGGCTTTCGGCAGCGCGAAGAGCAGGCGATTGCCGCTGTGTCCGCGCAGAGTTTGCCCAGCGTGGTGGCACTCGGTGGCGGTGCAATCCTACGCCAATCTAATCAACAAGCGCTGCAGTTGAGTGGTCGCATTGTCTGGTTACGTGGCTCGGCCGAATTACTCTCCACCCGCATTGAAGCCGATGCCACAACTGCCCTGAGACGGCCAGCGCTTTCTGCGAGAACCGGTTATGACGAAGTTGTCGAGATTTTGGCCGTTCGCGAGCCGATCTACCGACAACTCGCCGAATTGACTGTGCTGACCGATCATAAATCACCCGATGAGATAGCACTAGAGATTGCCGATTGGTTAAACTCTGACGGCCTTCAATCGTAGGAACCTAAGTGCTGGCTGGATTCATCACCCTCCCGATAACCGTTCGCATCGTCATCGTCTGCCTGTTGGCGTTGGCTGCGGCAAGGTTTATTAATTGGGCGATCGTCAATTGGGCCTACTTCAAACGTCCACTCGGCCCTTGGGCGGTCCCCCCCACGGGTTTTCCGCCACGACAATTCAACGACCATTGGCCGATTGTTGGTTGGCTCAACCTGCGCCGCGAATCGCGGGCGCTGGGACGCTGGTTTTGGTTGCGACCGATGTTGATCGAGCTCTTGTTTCCGATGGCAATCGGCTGGTACTACCATTTTTATGTATCGGGGGGCGCTCTGAGTTTGGGACAAGCGGCGCGGATGCTGGTGCAATCGCAATTGCACTATCAATTCTGCGGACACTTCGTGTTGTTTGTGCTGATGATGATCGCGACCTTCATCGATTTTGACGAACAATCGATCCCCGATTATGTCACGATACCTGGTACCGTCATTGGTTTGTTGGGAGCCGCTTTGGCACCGACGTGGTTGCCGTTCCATCAGGCAGCACCCTTGTCGCTGGTGGAACTACATGCCAACATTCCCGACACGTGGCCCATATCGCTGGATGGCTGGTGGGGATTGGCCATCGGGTTGGTCATTGTTGCAGTTTGGGGTTTTGCGTTGCTCGATCGACGGTGGATTGGTCGCCGCGGAGTGCTTAAGGGAGTTAAGTATTTCTTCGCGCGCATGTTTCGTCATGCGTGGTTGTGGAAAGTGGTCGCGGCGGTCACGTGCCTATTGATAGTGGGAGTGACCGTGGCTTGGACCAGCATGTTACCAGCGGGACGATGGACCTATTTGCTCAGCAGCCTGATGGGCTTGGCCTTCGCGGGTGGTGTGACGTGGGCTGTGCGTCTGTCGGCCTCATGGGGACTGCGCGTCGAAGCGCTGGGCTTTGGCGATGTTACCCTAATGGCCATGATTGGGACATATATTGGTTGGCAACCGAGTTTGCTGGTCTTCTTCATCGCGCCGTTGGTTTCAATCTTGTTTGTGGTGATTCGATGGTTGATCACCGGCGATGCGGCCACTCCCTATGGTCCGTACTTGTGCGCGGCCACGGTGTTAGTTTTGGTTTATTGGGATGCCCTATGGGTCAATTGGGCCGCGCGCATCTTTGAACTGGGGCCATCGATCATCGTCGGGATCATCGTCAGTTGCGTTGTACTTATGGGAGCCATGTTATGGATTTGGCGCTTGATCAAAGAGGCCTTGGGAATCGCTGGTCATTAGCCACCGGACTGGCTGGCTGGGGGTTGCCACCAGTGACGCACGTCGCTCGCCAACACCATGTGCTGCGTAGTCGTCGAGTTGGGCGGATCGTAACCCAAGCGGGCAAGTTGGAAGGGGTCTACGGTCGCTGGTGGGCCCATGGCGGCAATATGTTGCAAGTTCAATGGGATTTGCTGGTTAGATCCATTCCCCGGGATCGCTGTGAGATTTTTTTTCACGTACCGCTGTCAGCGCCGAGTTTCTTGACTCTGGACTATATTCACTCAGGCCCAGGTACTTCGCTGAGCACCTTTTACGCGGCGACGTTGGTTTTAGATGAGATCGCCAAGTTGAAACAAACTTCGGCAATCGTGTGTAACGTTACCAATCACCGCATCAGCGATCGTCTCTTCCAACGCTGGGGCTGGCAAGCACATTGCCTAAATTGGAAAGGGCGACATTTCATCAAGCGACTCTATGGAGAGTATCCCGAGATTCCCGTCAGATGGCGCACGCGATTGACGCTGGGAGAGTGAAGGAGTGAAGGAATCAGCACTCGTCGGCCATCGGTAACTAATCAGAAATTACCTCATTAGTCATTAGTCATTAGTCATTAGTCATTAGTCATTAGTCATTAGTCATTAGTCATTAGTCATTAGTCATTAGTCGTTTGGAATACGGACCTGGAACTAGCCACTAGCCACTTAAACCTTAACCCTTAAACCTGAAAATGTCTGTCGAACAACAACGACTTCGCGACTCGGCCAATCGCGCTGCGAATTGGCAGCGTTGGGGCCCGTATCTCTCGGAACGTCAGTGGGGGACAGTGCGCGAGGATTACTCGACGAACCAAGACGCGTGGAGTTACTTTCCACACGATCATGCGCGGAGCCGCGCTTACCGTTGGGGAGAAGATGGCCTGCTGGGGATCTGCGACCGCGAGTGTCGTCTCTGTTTTTCATTCGCTTTGTGGAACGGACGCGATCCGATTCTCAAGGAGCGACTATTCGGACTGACTGGACCAGAGGGGAATCATGGTGAGGATGTCAAGGAGAACTATTACTATCTTGATAGCTCACCCACGCATTCCTACATGCGCGGGCTCTATAAGTATCCCCAATCTGAATATCCATATGTCTCGTTGGTCAAGACCAACGCTCGGCGCACACTGCAGGACCTAGAATACGAATTGTCCGATAGTGGTGCGTTTGCCGAACAACGGTATTTTGATTGCGAGATTGAATACGCCAAGTCTTCCCCGGATGACATCCTGATCCGCATCACCATCACCAATCGCGGACCACAAACGGCCACGGTGCATGTATTGCCGCAATGGTGGTATCGCAACACCTGGACATGGGATTGCACGCACGAGGGTTGTACCCCCAAACCGACAATGAAACTGACGGGCGAGCGTGTGGAGGCGCGCCATAGTTCGCTCGGTCGTTGGTTGATTGGTAGCGATATTAGCTCCGACGGCGTGGCGCCCGAATTTCTGTTTACGGACAATGAGACCAATACTGAACTTCATCCTGAAGTTCCCGCCACCAGCGATTACTTTAAAGATGCCTTTCATCGCTACATCATTCAGGGTGAGCGCACGGCCATCAATCCCAAGCGATTGGGAACCAAAGTGGCGGCGGCCAGCCTGCATACGCTAGCACCGGGAGCGAGCGTGGTATTGCGAGCTCGTATGTGCCAAGCCGACGATGCGCCAGCGAAGTGGTTTGGAGCAGACTTCGACCAACTCTTTGCAGAGCGACAGAGCGAAACCGACGAGTTTTACGCTCAGCACATCTCACCACAACTGACCATTGAAGAGCAACGCGTATCGCGTCAGGCTTTTGCGGGGTTATTGTGGACCAAGCAGTTTTATCACTACGTGGTCGATGCTTGGCTCAAGGGAGATAGCAATTATGAAGTCGATGTGAGTTCACGCAAATTCGGACGGAACCACGATTGGCAACACTTGTTCAATCGCGACGTGATCAGCATGCCCGACAAGTGGGAATACCCGTGGTATGCGGCTTGGGATTTGGCATTTCACATGCTCCCCATGGCGCAAGTCGATTTGGAGTTCGCCAAGGAGCAATTGATCTTGTTCCTGCGCGAGTGGTACATGCATCCCAATGGATCGCTCCCCGCATATGAATGGGCGCTCAGCGATGTTAATCCACCGGTGCACGCATGGGCCTGTTGGAATGTTTACCAAGCCAGTGGAGTTGATGGAGAGCGCGATCAGGAATTCCTTGCGCGGACGTTTCAAAAACTGTTGCTAAACTTTACATGGTGGGTCAATCGCAAGGACCCTTTTGGCAATCACATTTTCAGTGGTGGGTTTTTGGGGCTGGATAACATTGGGGTCTTTGATCGCAGTAAGCCACTTCCGACTGGAGGCGAACTGCGACAAGCGGATGCGACGGCTTGGATGGCTTTCTTCTGTGGGCACATGCTCAAGATATCGCTCGAATTGGCGCGGCAGAGTAATGCTTACTCTGATATGGCCAGCAAGTTTCTCGAACACTATCTAGCGATTGCCGATGCAACCAATGCGCTGCATGGCACTGGCCTGTGGGATGAGGAGGATGGATTTTACTACGACCATTTGCAAACCGATGCCGCTTCGACGCCACTCAAGGTTCGTTCGTTGGTTGGGCTGATACCACTCTGCACGCCAGTAATTCTTGATGAACGAAAGATTGCTGACTTGCCCGGTTTTCGCAAGCGCACCGATTGGTTTTTGAATCACCGCGGAGAAATGGCGTCGCAGATGAGTTATATGACGCGACAATGTCCGGAGGGGCAGGACTATGGTCTACGCCTTTTGGCATTGCCCAACGAGGAGCGATTGCGTCGGCTGTTGGCTACCATGCTCGACGAGAACGAGTTCCTGTCACCCCACGGCATTCGCTCGCTATCGGCCATCCATCGCGACCAGCCGTTTGTATTCAACAGCAATGGTTACTCGAACACCGTCAGCTATGTTCCGGGGGAAAGCGATTCCAATATGTTTGGTGGCAACAGTAATTGGCGTGGGCCGATATGGTTCCCGATCAATTACTTATTAATCGAATCGCTGCGAACCTATCATCAATTTTATGGTGACGAATTCAAAGTGGAGTGTCCTACTGGTTCGGGAAATTTTTGCACTTTGGCGCAAGTCGCTGAAGAGATTCAGACGCGGTTAATTCGTTTGTTCCTCCCCGACGCGCAAGGTCGCCGCCCTTGCCATGGTGAAGATCTGGCCTATGCCCAACATGGTGACTGGCAAGATTTGGTGTTGTTTTATGAGTACTTTCATGGTGACAACGGACGCGGGTTGGGAGCTAGTCACCAGACCGGGTGGACCGCGCTCGTCGCCACGCTACTGCGCGAAAAGAGCCAAAAAAATAGCTGAGCACCACTGATCAGTGTCGGGTTTAAACGTAGCTGCCGTCGCCAGACGGCAGTGAGTCGACGTTCTGGCGAACGTAGCTACGACAGTTATCTTAACCTTGCAGCATTTGATCGAGTCCCGTCAGCGCGGTCTTCCAGGCTGGGCGGCTGGACTGACATGTTTCCCACCACGTGCTCACGATGGCCGAGATGGTGGCTGCATCGATCTGCAGTGTGTCGACGTACCACAGCTCAATCGCTTGGCGCAGCAATTGCGGTGACGACTGACACAGTTCCAGTTCTTGGCCCGCAGCGAGCACTACCGGGAGCATCGCCAGCCCAGCCACGCTCCGCAGACGAAGTGCATTGATCAGTTCGCTATAAACGGGCCGCTCTAAATCGAGTTGTGATAATAGCCACGCGATGCGCAAAGACTCTGGCAACTGTGGAGCAGCGTGCGTTAACAGTCCTTCCAGATGAATGCGATTGGTCGTCAAGTGAGCGTAACCCATGCCACCGAGTACGGGCTGCACCAACACGACTTGGGCATCTGCGACCAACAACTGTTCCTCTGTCAACAGCACGATCTGCCTCAGCAAGCCAGCTCCGTGCCCGTCCCACATCTGTCGCAGTGGACCAGTCCGCAAGAGGATCTCAGTGGCGTAATTGGGAACAACGCGTTCGAACTGCCGCCGACAGTTGTTGAGCTCCGCCGCCAAGCGCGTGGTGTGCAATTTGGATGAGAGTCCGATCCGTTGGGACAAACGTTCTGCCAGCGCACCCGAGTAATCTACCGTGGCCGAGAGCGTGAATAACTGATCCCAAAATCGCAGCGGTGGAGTCTGGATATCTTCCACCAAATTCTGCAAGTCGACGGCGGCCTGTAGCAACTCGCTGGAATCAGTCAGTTCTCGATCGGGAAAATGGTTCAAGCACCAAATCGTATGGTAAGCACTCAAATTGACATTCGATGTCCATTGCAAATTCATTGTCATCGATCAATTCACTGCTGGCGGAATCAAGTCCAGGCAGATCAAACTTTGATTGCCACGGACGTAGAGTAGACCATGGGAAAGAATGGGAGCGGCCCAACAGGGATACTCCACCAGCGCTTCTCCTGTTCTCACGTCAGGAATATTCGCCAAATCCGCGACGGCCACGACGTCCATTTTATCTGGGTGCGGTTTTACTAGTTCCAATAAGCCATTTTCACCAAGCACAATCAGATAACCATCGACCTGCAGGAGACTGCAGCGCTGTCGGTCATGATTGCGGTCGGTCCACATCACTTCACCGTCGCTCAAACGTACGCAACGGAAATCGGTATCGGGACCATTGCGGCCACTGCACCCATAAAGATAGCCATCGATGGCGATGGGGGTCGACCAATGCGCGCGGAAGCGACATCGACTGCGTGGACCGCCATCTTGCCAAACCACATTTGGTTGACCTTGTTTAATTTCAAGCCACGCAGAACCAACTTCGTATGCTTCCGAGATCAAGATACGATTCTCCTCCACCACGGGGAGCGCGGCGTTGACACTTTCCAACATCTCAGCTCGCCAGGGAAAATTGAAAAACTCTTCTCCGCTGGCTGGGTCCCAAGCCAACAGTCCATCGCGCAGAAAAGCCAAACCGGTTGGCTTGCCCTCGATGCTCTTGACCACTAGCGATGCGTAGCTGGCCAAGCCCTGACCGACGCGATACACCTCCTTGCCGGTCATTTTGTCAAAGGCCACAATAGCTGAGCCGTTCGATTTGACTTGCATTAGTCGCTCGGTTGGTAGATTCCGCGTGTCGGGTGTGCTCCCTCCCACCATCACCAACAATAGATCATTGAACACACAGGGGTTGCTCGCCACTCCAAAAAAATTGGAGACCACATCGAATTCTTGATTGAGCTCGCGAGCCCATTTCAATTTGCCTGTTTTGAAGTCGACACAGGAAAGGTTTCCGGTGACACCATAGAGGTAGACCTGATCACCATCGACGATTGGCGAACAGCGTGGGCCGTTGTTATAGCCAAACATATCGTCGTACTTGACCTGTGCGCCCCATTTCCAAAGTGGTTGGGCAGATTCCGATTCGTAGCAAGTTAATTGTTCAACATCGCCGATGCGTTCGAACAGAAACAATCTACCGTCAGCAATGGTGGGGGGGCCATAACTGACTCCCAGTGGCAGTCTCCACACCACGCGCGGGATAGGCGTCCAGAGAGCTGGATCGAGTGGCTGTTCCGTGGAAGTCCCATCGCCGCGTGGTCCCAGAAAGTTGGGCCAATCCTCACCCACACTCCGCTGGTCTGGTGCGGGTTGCAATGGAGCTTGGGCCGTCGCCAGCGGCTCGCGTCCACAAGCCGCGCAGTGCATCAACCATAGGCCGCACAGAAGCACTCGCAGTTTGTGAGTTGTGCGACTTATTCTGGAAGCTGGCTGATGGCCTTTTTGTGTTTCACCGTGCATCCGCATGGCTGTTTCTCCTGAAGTAAGTCGATTGGCTGGACAACGCGAGTTTTTGGTGTTCGTCCTGTAGACCATCAGATTTTGGCTGATATTGGCGAAGTTCAATTAGTTAATTTAACGCCCCCCCCCCGGTGCTCACAACCGGGCACTCTTGCGACAAAAAAATGTGCGGCAAAAAGATAGAGGGATGCAAATGATGGTTTGCGATCTCCGATCGAGTATGTCCATCTTTTTGCCGCACATTTTTTTGTCGGACGTTGCATTTGAGAAACTGACGTCAGTTCCTGTCTGAGGAAAGAAGATAGCTGAGCGGAACTGCGTGCCACTTTCGTGTGTTGGCTATGAACAAAACTGGTAAAGGTTACAATTCGCAGTTACCACTTTTTGATTAACCGACTTTGATCTGCTCGTAATGCATGCTCCCTCTGCAAGTTCCCGTTTCGTCTCGGCTACTGGGCTGGCGTGCTTGCGACGTTGGTACGATCCAGTGGTCCAGTGGTGCGCGCGGGAGAGGGAGTTCAAGGCTCATCTGCTGGAGGTAGCGCGGCCCGAACCAGAGGCTAACATTTTAGATGTCGGGTGTGGCAGCGGTACATTAGCTCTGTCGCTTGTGGCTTGCCAACCGGCCGCGCAGGTGATTGGGATCGATGCCGATCACCGTATGCTCCGACAAGCTCAACAGAAGCCGCTGGCCGATCGTATCGAATGGCAAGTCGGAAACGCTATCGATCTCCCTTTCGACGACAATACGTTTGACCAAGTTTTTTGCACGTTGGTGCTGCATCACTTGCAACCCGTTGATAAACATCGCTCCCTGCGTGAGATGTGGCGTGTATTGCGTCCTGGAGCAACGTTTTTTATGGCCGACTATGGACGTCCGGCATCATGGCTGGCGGGAATGCGGTTTATCCCGGCACGGTTAATCGATGGATGGCAATGTACGCACTGCAACGTGGCAGGCCGATTGCCGCAACTGATTCTCGAAGCGGGGTTCGGCCAGTGTCATGAGACACTCGTGCTCGACTCGCTGCTCGGAACTATTCGGTGCATGCGGGCGGAAAAGAATAGTTAAGCGCGCCACTCTGCGTTGGAGTTCAGGCCTTAGCCGCATTGACAGTGTACTCCAACGAGCTTGCAACCATTGGTGTCGTTGCGGCACTATTCCATTTCGAACCACTGCGCGAGACTTTTCTGCGGGATGGGTAGCTTCATGATCGGCGCAAACTCAGCAAAAGTCGCATCGGCCTCGGCGATGATCTGGACCACCGGCTGAGTGGAGTTGTTGGTCAGACGCTGCCAGCCCGCCTCAAATTCTGGGCGTTCATTCCAATTCGTATCTTGGCAAGCTGGTAGCAATGAGGCGAGCGCCACGCAGGCCGCATCGCGTTTGGGTGGATCACAGGTGAGCAAGTGCTCGAGATTCGGGTGCCGCTCGATCAGCGTGGCGAATTCTTCGGGCAAGCGCCAATTGCGAACCAGCGCTGCGGCAGCTTGGGCGTGGTCCCAACCGAACAACTCTTGTTCGAGTTGGCTCAGTCGCAAATTTTCTTGGCCACGACGTTCGATCAAGCCTTCGTAGTGTTCAGGCAATTCCTTGAGCAATAAAGGGATCGCCATGTCTTGTAACAAAGCGGCGGCGAACAGGTCCTCGGCGTTGTCGAGTTTGATAGCTTTGCCAAGGATCCGCGCAAAGACGGCTCGGCGGAGCGAATCTTGCCAGAGCTTTTTCAAGTCAAACGGTCCAAACTTCGGGTCGGGGACCAGACTGAAGACGGCACTCCACAAGGCGAAATTCTTGATCGTACGAACTCCCACCAAGGCGAGCGATTGCTTGACACTGGAGATTTCGCGTGAAAAGCCAAAGTAGCTGGAGTTCACAAACCGCAACACTTGTCCCATCAACCCCGCATCGGCTTCGATCGGTCGCGCAAATTCGGCAGGGCCATTGCTCGCATCCTGCGACAATTCCAGCAGCCGAATAGCGGTCTGAGGAAGCGCCGGCAATTGAGCTGATTCCAAAAGTTCTTGCAGGTCGATATCCAGGCGGTCGACACTAACGGTGGTTTCAGCCATGATCTTAGAAGCCTTCTAGCAACGGGGAATGGCAATTGGTCGCTGCGCCCACTAGCCAGTGCGCAAGACGAACGGTTCACTAGAACCCTAGGACATAACTCCTCGCTGGGCAACCAAAGCGGCGCGTTGAAGCAACTGAAGTGTGCTGTAAGCCTCTGGGCTCGTTGCCCAGTCGGATTAATCATTACAACTAAAACACGAGATGTAGGCATGCATGGCGCGAGACGTTAGCATTTGTGAGCGGAATGGGCGCAAGCCAACCGGTGTATTGAGGTCGATTTTCCCACACTTCTCGCCAATCGCCAGTAGGAAACCCTCGTTCCCAGGCTCCCGCCTGGGAACGCACTGCTTCCGAGGCTCCCGCCTCGACAACCCCATGCCCGGCAGGCAGGAGCCTGCAATTCATTGGGTTCCAAGGCAGAGCCTTGGAACCAGTGCTGGCGATCAGCGACTTTCGGGGCAGCCCCTTATTTAGACAAAACCATGATCGACAACTTAAAGATTGAAGGTGCGGATGACCGTCGTTTGGTTGCTTCCATCGATGCCGCTTGTGACTGGATGGAAAAAGTTTATGCTAGCGGCAGCTACAGCAAGGTGACGGTTCACCGTCAGTGGTCGAAACACAATCCGACGATCTCCGGCAAGATGGCTCGACCCTCGGCTTATCGCTGGTACCTGCGGCGCGAACTGCTGAGACTCGCCAAGAAGGGAGCTGAAATCGTTGTCTCCCGCGCCCAGCCACGGGTGGCGCTGAATTCGACGACACTTCTGCAGGTCATCGATGAAACCGATTTTGATCACACTTTAAAGAAAGCGTTTCTCTTTGGGCCCGAACGCGCTGAATTGTCCATCGAACGGCTGGAGCACTACACCAGCACGCGGGTCGAAGATTTTCAACGCTATGTGCTGTTGACCAATTATCAGATGCACATCGACGCCTTTTGCGAGATGTTTCCCGATTGTCGGCGACCGGGACGGACGACTCCCCAGATGCCCGCCTACCATCACTGCGGGCCAGACAATAGCGGTTTTTCCATCGTCAATATTGGCGTGGGACCATCCAATGCAAAGACTCTCACAGATCATATCGCTGTCCTGCGTCCCGATGCGATGTTGATGGTGGGGCATTGCGCGGGAGTGAGAAATCACCAAGAGATCGGTGATTTTGTTTTGGCATCAGGCTACATGCGCGACGATCATGTGCTCGATCAAGCCCTCCCACGCTCGGTCCCCATCGCCCCCAGTTTTCTTCTCAATCGCTACCTCGCCAAGATCCTTGACACGCGGCAATTGACCTATCGCTACGGTGCCGTCTACACCACCGCCAATCGAAACTGGGAACTGGCCTTGAAGGAAACGCTGCGCGATTTGAAGATCAGTCGCAGCATTGCGGTCGACATGGAATCAGCCACAGTCGCCGCCAACGGTTTTCGCTATCGCATTCCATGTGCGACTCTGTTGTGCGTCTCCGATAAGCCTCTGCATGGCAGCCCCAAGTTGCCGCAAGCCGCCAAGGCGTTTTACGACAAATCGAAAGTACAGCACATGCAGATCGCCTGCGATGCCTTGGAAATGGCTCGCAATGAATATCCAGATGGAATTCCCAATAGTGACCTCCGGGCCATGGATGAACCGCTCCTGGGGGGCTTGGAAGAATAGTGCTAGCAATGAAACAGGGATTGACCCGAACTGCGATGAATTCCTACTCTCCCCCAGTTGAACCGTTGTTCCGCTGCGCCGTAGGTGCGCCTCGAAGTTCGTCGAGCCAATGTCCACATCCACGCTGTCACAACTTGAACTTGCATCAGCGACACCGCTGTGCCGTGCGGCGATAGCGCGATCGGACTGGTTTGGCGCAACTCGATTCCGATGCTGGTGCTTATCTCTGTGGCTGGTAGTCCTCGTGCTCGGCGGTGGCGGTGGATGTGCGACTCAAAAATATCTAGTGCGGCGCGATACTCCCGCCAATCCCTTGGCCATACCGCTGCAGATTGCCAGCAGCAAGGGACCTCAGGTCAGCGGGCGGACCAATTCCGTTTTGCGGCGATACGCGTTGGAGGAAGTCTACGCGCACGACCCAGCCGTCTGTTTGGAAGAACTACAATCATTGCTCGAGTCGGAAGTTGACGGAGAGCTGGTCTATAGCATTTCCGAACTCGCTTACATCCTCGGCAAGCGTGCGGAGAAACAACACGATCCAGCCCATGCGCTGGACATGTACGGCGTGGCGGTCAGCAACGCCTACATGTATCTTTTCTCCAGCGAGTTTGACGCGATCCGCAATCCGTATGATCCCCAGTTTCGCGGCGCTTGTGATTTGTACAACGAGTCGCTCGAATCGACACTGCGATTGGTCAATGCTCAAGGACAATTGTACCCAGGCAAAAGTTACCAAGTCAAAACTGGAACGCAAACTTACGAAGTGGCGACAGTGGTGCGCGGCAATTGGCACAATGAAGATTTTGAGCACTTCGAATTCGTGAGCGACTTTAAGCTCGATGGACTCCCTTCGTCGGGAGTGACCTATGGTCTGGGCGTCCCTCTAATCGCGGTGCGTAAGAAGGGTGATCCCGGCGATTCGCGCGAGAAGTACTATCCCGATGGATTGAGTTTTCCAGTGACCGCGCTGTTGCGCGTCGTGCGACCGGGGACGATGCCGGGGAAGGGGGCGATGCACCGACACCACTGCGTATTGGAATTGCATGATCCACTTGCCTCGTCCGATCTGTCGTTGGCCGGTCGTCTGGTACCGTTGCAATCCGAGCTCAGCACGTCGTTGGCTTACTTCCTTGATAGCCCGCAGTTTCGACAGAAGGACTCCGCGACTCAAGGCTTACTCAATCCGCAGAAGACGGAAAAACATCGCGGGCTGTACATGCTCGAGCCTTTCGATCCGACGCGCATACCGGTCGTGATGGTGCATGGCCTGTGGTCGAGTCCCGTTACTTGGATGCCGATGTTCAACGATCTGCGCAGTTTCCCTGAGCTGCGTAAGAACTACCAATTCTGGTTTTATCAATATCCGACAGGACAGCCGTTTTGGTTGAGTGCCACGCAAATGCGCGAAGACCTGGAGCAGCTCCGTCAGTCGCTCGATCCAGAGCACCGTTACCTAGCGCTCAATCAAACCGTCTTGGTGGGGCATAGCATGGGTGGCTTGGTCAGTCGGCTACAGACGCTCGATAGTCGCGATGAGTTCTGGAAGATCTTGAGCGACGAGCCCTTTGAGAATCTGCACGGTGATCCAGAAGATATCACCAAATTGCGCAAGGCAGCATTCTTCAATGCCAATCAAGACATTCGCCGCGTGGTTACGATCGGCACCCCATTGCGCGGTAGCGACTATTCCAATGACGTGACGCAATGGCTGGGACGCAAGCTAATCACGCTGCCCGCCATGATGGTGGCCACCGGGCAGAACTTAGTGAATAAGAATCCAGGCGTGTTTCAAAACGCCGATCTGCTGATCAACAATACGAGCATTGATTCGCTCAATCCCAATTCGCCGGTCTTCCCCGCCATGCTGCGCGCTCCACGAGCACCTTGGGTGACCTATCACAACATCGTCGGCTTGGTCCCCAAGCGGAAGTGGTTCGGCGGAGAGGAGCAGGCCAGCGACGATGGCGTCGTGGCTTATGAAAGTGCCCGCGCCGATGATGCCGTCAGCGAAATTGTGGTCGCTTCCGAGCATCAAACGATTCATCGCAATCCTAAAGCGATTCTAGAAGTGCGACGGGTTCTGCTGAAGCATTTGGAGGATGTGCGCGACGAATTTCGAGCGTCCCAGCAAGTAGTGGCCGTGCGCAACACTCCCCACAGGGATCCCGTGCCAGTGAGACTGATGGCTACGCCAGTACTACCCTAGGCTTTCAAAACGCGACGAACTAGAACAGGCGAATCGGGCTGGCTTTCTTTCCCAAGCCGGGCGAATTAGGCTAACATAGATAGGTATTCCGCGTTTATCAGCTCGACTCGCGAGTTTTGAAGTTGCACATTCGTGATTATCGGTGGGAAATGGTAACCCGCCGCGTGAGCAAGGTGGAGGTCAATATCTTTTTTTCCTTGCTCACGCGGCGGGTTACCGTAAACGTGCAACTTCAGAACGCGCCAGCGAGTGGGTCGACTGGTTGGCGAATTGGCTAAAAGCGACCTCCGACAAAACCGGCGCCCCACCGCTGGCGCGTCGAGCTGATAATTACCCAGCAAGAACACCAGCGCTATGGCTAACTCACGCATCGGCCCTTTTGCACTCGAAGCCCCACTCTCCAAACTCAAGAGCAGTGGTCAAGTTTTTCGGGGGATTCATCTCGAGCAACGCAAGCTGGCCGCGCTTCGCATCTTTCCGATCCCACTGGGGATGACACCGGAAAGTCGCCAAGCCTTTGCTAGTCAACTGGAACAGCTCAAGCAACTACGTCACCCCGGCATCGTGCGCTGTTACGGTGGTGGTTTTGATAGTCGCAATGCCTACTTGGCGTATGAATTGATCGATGGTGAATCTCTGGCCAGCCTCCTCGCACGGCGCGAAAAGCTCCCCTGGGAGAGCGCGTTGGAATCGAGCCAGCAGTTGGCCGAAGCATTACAGTACGCGCACCAAATGGGTTGGATCCATGGTCGTTTGCGCCCCAGTAAAATCTTGGTGACGGCCCAAGGGAGCGTCAAAATAGGTGACTGGCGGCGCGAGGCGATTACCTCCATGATTGGCAACGGCCCGCCGACCAAGTCTCAATTGCAGTACTCTGCGCCTGAGGTCTTGGACGATCACAAGCCTGACGAAAAATCGGATCTGTATGCTCTGGGTGCCGTGATGTATACCTTGTTGACTGGTCGTCCACCCTTTGACGGCCAGAGCTCTGAGAGCTTGGTTGAACAAATTCGCCAGGGAAATCCCCCCAGTGTCAATTCGCTGGTGCTCGATTGCCCGGTATGGCTCAATGCGATTGTGGAACAGTTGCTGGCCAAGGATCCCAAGCAGCGTCCGTTCAGTGCGACCGCGCTGCAACTGGCCTTTAAGGAAGCGCAGCGGCGACAGGCGGAAGGAGTGGGAGTGTTACAACATATGACCAGCGGATTCAGTCCTTTGCAGTTGAGAAGCGATCGTGAGGAAGCTGAGAAAGTACTTGGCATTAAACCCAAAAAGCAACGCAGGCAAAATGAGTCGTCGTTCTTCGAACGCCCCTGGGTGTTGGGCTTGGGTTTGCTCCTAGCCATCGGAGCCACAGTCTGGTTCATGTTGCCTTTGGGAGAAGCAACGCTGCGGCATCGCGCGGAGGCCATGCTTCCACCCAACACCGAACAATGGATGGATTGGAACGAAGCTCGCGACGACTATCTCCAAGGTCTGATCGATCGTTTTCCTGATAGCAAGCATGTCGAATGGGCCAGGGAACAAATCAGTTGGGTCAATGCCCGCGAAGCAGAGCGACGACTCGATCGCGACGAACGTCTCGGGCGCAAGGATGATTGGAGCCAAGCACAAATCCAGTACGCGGAAGCTAGACAGTTCGAACGCTTTGGCGACTTGGCCACCGCCTTGGACAAATACCGCGCCATCGTCAGTCTGTTTCGTGGCAAAGTCGACAATCGCCCACTGGTCGACTTGGCTCAAGAAGGTGTGGCCCGCATTCGTACCACGGGACTTGGACCCAATGAATTGCAACGATTCCTGTCTCAGAAAATGAACGAAGCCACTACCGCTTATGATCGCGCCCGCATTACCGAGGCTAAATTGAAATGGGAGTCGATCGTCGAACTTTATGCTGGCAATCAGGAGGTCGCGCCGATTGTCACCGAAGCGCAAAAGAGGCTCCAAGAACTTGGCCAGCGAAAGTAAATCATCGGCACGATATGCTGCGTGTTACAATTAGTCCTAGCTAGGGTAGTGGACGAGGTTACGAGTCCCTTACGCCTGATGTTATCGCGAGGACTCGTAACCTGGTCCACTACAAAAGTACGAACTGGAAAACCAACGAGGGACGACTATGCAAGATTCACCATCCCAGACAACTCCCCCCTACGATGCGGAACTACGACCTTTACCAGTTGAGGATTGGCCTTCGTTTGATCACATCCAGACAGAAGATGGTGCGCCAGTGGACAGCGTATTTAGTGAAAAGCAGATGCGACTCTTGACGGAACCTCTCTATTCATGTTGGAAAACCGAGCGTCCCTTTGTCGCGCTGGCCAATGTCGGATTGTTCTACGGCATCGACATCCCTCCCTTGGTTCCCGATGCACTGCTCAGTGTTGACGTCCGCATGCCGGAAAATATATTTCCCAAACTCAATCGATCTTATTTCGTTTGGAAGTACGGCAAACCGCCGGAGGTCGCGATTGAAGTGGTTTCCAATCGTGAAGGTGGTGAAGACACCAAGAAACTGGAACGGTACGCCAATTCGCGCATCGCCAGCTATGTGATCTACGACCCAGAGTTGCATTTGTCGAAAGAGCCGCTGCGATTGTATCGCTTGGTTGGCAGCAAGCTGGTTGCCGATGCGACTCGCCCCTGCCAATTCTCTGACGTGGGACTGGGGCTCACGATTTGGAATGGTCGTTTCGAAGATACCGACGGAATCTGGCTGCGTTGGACCGACTTACACGGCGTGTTGATCCCCACCGGCAGGGAGCAAGCGCAAGTCCAAACGGAGCGCGCCGTCGAGGCAACCCAGCGCGCTGCCGAGGCAACCCAGCGCGCTGTCGAAGAATCGCAGCGCGCTGAAGAGTTAACGCGGCAGAACCAATCGCTCAGGGAATTGCTGCGTCAACACGATATCGATCCGGAAGCGACCGGCAGTCAGTGATTAGCCCGCGTCACTGCCAACTGCCACCTCTTCCACCTCATCCTCCTCTTGATTTAGAGTGGCGCTCTGATTCCAGCGCATGCGTTTGGCGATCGCTTCGACCGGAATGGGAGTGACGGTGGGATTGCCTACTACATCGGTTCGCAAGATGTCGTCGGAATGTCCCTCCTCAGTGGCCCCTTCGTATTGCACGATAAAGGCACCGACTTGCAAATAGTTTTCCTGATAGACCGGTGGCCAGAATTCCTCGCTGCGGTTGGATAGAGTGCGTGCCAATAGACGCGTTGCCCTGCCACTAAATCCGCTGAGGACCATTTCAAGCTGTCCCAGCGATTCGCGATAGACATAGAACACCAACGCGGTATCCTGTCCTCCGGCATAGGCCCATGTACCATCCGCCTTTTCGTAGTAGATACCGGGCTCCTTGGCCGGCTCGTTTTTACTCAAGCGGATACCTGCCGAAGCACTTGGGATGTGAGGATCGTGTTCGCGATAGCGCAGGAAGAATGGGCAGCGACGGTCGGAGGCTTGTTCGACATCGTCTTGAGATTCAAACGGCGTCGCGTTAAACGTTTCCGCGATCGATTTCTCTACCACCGGATTGCTCTTGACGCTCCCCAAACAGATTAGCGCCTTGTCTCCAGCCGTGGCCCGGAAATTCTCATAGACCTGAGTAGAACGCGCTATGGCCTCATCGGGGGCGACATTCCCAGGACTCCACACCAAAGTCTGTTTGAGCAACTCTGGATGGGCGGGTAGCTCGCGCACGTCCGACTGCGTCAACTTTCCTGTCCCGCCCAAGGTGGTGACGCCATTGAGAACTTCTCCCATCAACACCGCATCGGAGGCCACGATCCAAGCCGTCTCACGCGCCATGTCACCGTCAGCGCTTCGAACCCCAACGCAAATCTCCAGCTTGCGACGACGGGCGACCACCTCCCAAAAATGCTCTGGCTTGACAGCGAACAAAGCCCCGGGGAGTTCGTCCGCCGAAGCGTGTCCGTACTCGACCAAGTAATCGCACAAACGCGATAGGGCATCCAATGGAATGTACTTGGCTTCGTTCTTCAGCAGCGAGGCCACTTGATGTCGATCCAAACCTGTATACTCCACGATCGCTTTAATCGTCCCAGGTCGCTTGCGGCGATCGGGTGTGTGGCCAAGCAGCTCTGCTAAACGGAATTCATATCGCATCGAATGCGTCTCTTTCTTACGGGTAGTGAACAAAGGGGGGATAGAATTACAGTGACCCCGCCGATGAGACTGTTAATGTTAGAATACGCACCATTGAACAGAAATGCTAGACCTGGGCCGCAAAGTGTGCCAAAAAAGCCGCAGGTCCTAGCCACCTAACACTCGTGCTAGCACGCTCTTAGCTTCGGCTGCCGTGGTGGTCCCCTCAATGACAGATCGCCCCCCCCGAAAGACGGTTATTGTGTGTTCGGGGAGCTGTAGCCGTACAAAAAACGCGTTCTGTTGGACACTCCCTAGCGGCAGCAGCTTTTCAGCCAGTTGATCCAGCGTGGTTGAACCCCAATTCGGCGAGACAATTTGGACAGCGTTTTTGCCACACAGCACCGTCGCCTCCGAACGAATTTCTCCGGATAGAAACGGAAACTGCCTCTGACCGCAGGCCTCACAGTTGGGCTGTTTCGAGAGTGAGATCAGCCGCAGGTCAGTGTGCCACGTGTCGACCACCATCAACTTGCGGCACGTTTCGCTCTGATTACCGCTGAGGATTTTCAGAGCCTCCGCCGCTTGGAGACAGGCAATCAACCCAACGGCGGGGCCCATCACACCCGCCGAATCGCAAGACTCGAGTGCTTCTCGCGGGGGCAATTCTGGGACCAGACAACGGAAACAAGCCGTCTCTCCGGGAAGGATACTCAGTACCTGTCCGCTGGCTCCCAAGCAGCCACCATGCACCCAGGGGACTGAATTCTTGACGCAATAGTCGTTGATCAGGAACCGCGTTTCAAAGTTGTCGGTCCCATCCAAAATCAAATCGCAGTCGCGCGCTAGGCTGTCAATGTTCTCGTACGACAGGTCTTCGACCACGGCCGACAATTCGATTTGGCTGTTAACCTGTCGCAGCCTTTCGACGGCGGCGTCCGCCTTGGGGCGCGACTGCCGCGCATCCTCTTCGGTGAACAGTGTCTGCCGCTGAAGATTGCTCAGTTCCACCCAGTCGCGATCGAGCAGTCGCAAGTGCCCTACTCCGGCGCGTGCCAAGCGTTCAGCGATCATCGATCCCAGTGCTCCACAACCGCACACCAACACACGACTGTCAGCCAATCGCTGTTGGCCTTCGGTGCCGATCGGTGCGAAACGCTCTTGTCGTGAATAGCGGCTCATGAGACTTCCATAAGGTTTAGTCGACTAATTGAGTGCTGTGGATCGCTCGGCGGTCCAACGTTTTTTGCCTATTGCCCTGAGGCATAGCACTGACCGGCGGAGCGGTCAGCGACTTTAAGCAATGCATGCAAAGACTTTTCCCATTGTACCTGTACGGGCAGCTCGGCTATGGTATCGCTTGCCAGCTTACCGAAAAAACAGACGCGTCTGAGAGAGTCACATGCGGACCAGCATCATAGTTCCGATTTACAACGAAGTCGAAAACATCCCTTTGCTCGTCGAGCGTATCGCGGCTGTGATGGATCAGCTTGAGGGTTCCTGCGAACTGATCTTGGTGGACGATGGCTCGCAAGATAGTTCGAGCGCATTGCTTGATCTGTTTGCTCGACGCGATAGTCGGTTACGGGTCGTCCATTTTCGTCGCAACTACGGGCAAACAGCCGCCATGCAAGCGGGCATTGAACAGGCTCGCGGCGAACATTTGGTAATGCTCGATGGTGACCTGCAGAACGAACCCAACGATATCCCACGCATGCTCGTGCAGCTCGAAGCGGGCTACGACTTGGTCCATGGCTGGCGCAAAGAGCGGCACGATACATGGGTCACGCGTAAACTCCCCAGTCGCGTTGCCAACTGGTTGATCTCCCGCGTGACGCGGTTTCCGATTCATGATTTGGGTTGCACACTCAAGGCCATGCGCCGCGAAGTTGCCGAAGAGCTGGAATTGTATGGCGAGATGCATCGCTTCATTCCCATCCTGGCTCACTGGCGCGGTGCCCGCTGTTTGGAGATGGTCACGACCCATCACCCACGACTGTATGGCAAAACCAAATACGGGCTGTCGCGTACCGTCCGCGTGGTGCTCGATTTATTGACCGTGAAGTATATGCTCGACTACTACACTAGCCCCATGAAGCTGTTTGGGCGCGTGGGAATTGCTTTCTTAGCCGCTGGCATGGCGATGCTGTGCGGGACAGTGGGGATGAAGCTCGCGTTTGACTTCGATATGACGGGCAATCCGCTGTTGGTGCTGGGGGCGTTGCTGTGCATCGTCAGCGTACAACTGTTCAGCGTGGGATTGCTGGGTGAGGCCAACACGCGTCTCTATTATCGTCGCAACGAGCGTCGGCCGTTTGCCATTCGCAATGTAGTCGGCGGGCCAGAACACGAAGGCGCCGTGACGCTACCGATGCAGCGTGCTGCGTAGTTGGACAGCATCATCAACGGCAATATCACGCCTTGCGGCCGATGAACTGGTAAAAGGGCGTACGAATAAAGGGGATGTAGGGGACTTTAGAACGTGATTCGTGAGACCAGACCGTTTCCAGATGCGATTTTAGAAACGGCAGATGGTCGGCCGAAGGAAACACGTTGTCACTAGAGAACCACACGGGCCAAAAACTGCGAGTGAACCAACCGTGTCGCGTCATCCCTTCCGTCGCGTGTTTGCGAGATACATAAAAGTCGACGACTCCAATCACGCCTCCCGGTTTGAGCATTCGCAGCGCATTCTCGATGGCAGCAAACCAATCGGGAATCATCGTCAGCGAATACGAGAAAGTGACCACATCCACGGGCCCGCTAGGTGGTTGCCAAGTGGTGGCATCCGCTTCAATAGCGGAGACATGTTTCCAGCCATTTTTCTGAAATCGTTCATCGGCGACCTTCAGCAGCGAGGTTGCCAAGTCGACCACGTAGGCTTGACCAAGCGTGGGGACTTTGTCCGCGATGAATTCGAGATTGGCACCGGTACCGCCACCCAAATCGACCCAGCTCCCTCCCTCGGGACATGGAATCTTTTGGAACAGCTCCTCACGTCCATGCAACAGTCGCTTGCGAAAATCATCGTAGGCAGCCGCTTGTCCCGCATAGAAATTTTCCATCCGGGCAGCGTGATCTTTGCCGCGCACTGGGCGCAATGCCAAATGATAGAGGATGGATAGATCTTGTAGGAAAGCCATAGTGATTTCTTCGTGTTGTCATTAGTCGACCCACTCGCTGGCGTGTCGAGCTGATATTTTCGCTAGTTTTCGACACTTCTCGCTGAACGCCGCCACGAACACGCTACCACAAACACGCTCGTTACCAGGCTGAGCCTGGGAACCAGACGGTGAAGCTACATGGTCCTATCGATTAGCCAGGTCCGCGATATAAAAACTGCCGTAGGTATGCACTCGATCAAGCTGATGCAGCTCGGCGGCTTGTTGCTCATGGTAGCTCAACAGCTCCCGCAACTTGACAGGCTTCCCCTCGCGCGTGACTTGCACGCGGTCGATGAAGTCGGTGCGCAAGCCACCGCTGCGCCATAAAACACGTGTACCCGGGGCGGCTCGATTCAGGATCGCTTGCCATTCGAGCTCCAGCAAAGGGAACAAATGTTCAGACAACCAATCCATGTGATCCAACAATACAAAGCGTGAGATGGGCTCGGTCCCCTTCTCCAGAAAACCCTGCACGCTGTCGGTGTGGACCGAGACGTTCGACACGCCTGTTCCCTTGAGCTGCTGAAAATTTTGTGCTTTCAAATACTCTGGACAACACTCTGGCGTGTAGCGCCCCGTGATGTAAACTCGCCAAAAATAGTTCTCGTGAATCGGCAACTTGGCAAAGACGGCTTCCATCGAGTCTTGGATAAAGCTCAAGATGCCACCGGGGTATTGATTGTCGATCTGCATCCGCTGCGCTTTGGGGACACCCAACATCGACAAAGTCGAATCGCGGTTGAGGGCAAACCGCATCGACTTGCTCCAGAAACGCTGGCGAATCCGTTCGTAGATCGCCTGCTGCTCAGCGACCGACTGGCAGGCTAGTAAGTCATTGACTTCGGGACGTAATTTTGCCACGCGATCGATATAATAACGGATGCCCCGCGCAAATGCTCCCGAGGTGCCGCGATAGTAAAAGGTCCGCTTGGGTTTGTCAAAGAACTTAATGAAGCGATCCCAGTAGGATTGTGCCCACGGCGAAAGCTCGCTCCGCAATGTCGAGTTGTAAAGCGCGGCCGCTCGCGGATGATAGCCATGGCCAAAAAGTTCGAAGAAGTCGTCGTACTGGAGCTGACGAATTCCAGCCAACTTGAGCTCCAGCAAGGCGTTCTGACGTGGGTTCATGTCGACTGCATATACGTGGGCTGGTCCCGTGAGCGCATAGTCGAGCGCATTGCAGCCCGCCGAGGTGATTACCAACACGCGATCTTGGCTAGTAAGCTGTAGCGCCTGGCGATCCAGACGCGGATCTTCCCAACAAGTGTTGTAGACCAAGTTGTTGCCATGCACGAACTTGAATACTCGTCCACTGATCCAATTGCTAAATGACATAGATTGATTCTAAACTTTTCGAAACATGGAATTTTGCGGTGGCTCGCCATGGTACCCCGCCCAGGCGGCTTTCGCGAGGGTGGATTTTAGCGGCAGGGTGTTGTTGCTGGTGGGGGAATGCGACACAATGTCACCTCGGCTGGCGCTGGCTGGCTTTTCCCGTCCACCCACGCTTTGCACTCCGCTCATGTTGAAAACGACTCTCCTGCATCCCGATATCCTGCGGGCTTGCGCTCGCTCCGGACATCACTCGAAAATCTTGATCGCCGACGGCAACTATCCAGCCGCCTCCAAAATCGGACCACGCGCCGAATTGATTTCGTTGCAATTGTCCCCTGGTATCCCGACTGTGGCCCAGGTGTTGCGAGCCATCTTGTGCGAAGTCCCCATCGACGTGATCAACACGATGGGGATCGACCCCAGCGACGAATACGCTGCCGCCGAGGATCCTCCAGTCTGGAATGAGTTTCGACAGATCCTGAGCGATGCCGGTTCGACTCGCCAATTGCAGCCGATCATGAAATGGGATTTTTACGCGGCAGTGCAGTCGGACGATCACGTGCTCACGATTCAAACCGCAGACCAAGCCCTGTGGGCCAATTTGCTTTTGAGCGTCGGTGTCAGGCAAAGCTGAGATTTCTAGCACTAGGCTTTGTTTCTAAAGGGGTCTGACCCTTTGGAGGCAAGCCGTTCATTGATTTTACTCACGTGGCCGGAGAGGGTCTGACCCCTTTGGAAACCAAGCCTAGCCGCAACACCCATCACGAAAAACATTCATGCAACGTAGAAAACTGGGACAGACCGAATTGGAGCTCCCGATTCTCAGCTTTGGCGCTTCGTCGCTGGGGGCTGAATTTCGCGGAGTGACACTCGACGAAGTCTTCGCCTCAGTCAAGACGGCGCTCGACTTGGGGATGAACTTCATCGACACCTCACCCTTTTACGGGCGCGGGATGAGCGAAGTGCTGTTGGGTGTCGCGCTCAAGGATGTGCCGCGCGACAGTTACAACATCTGTACCAAGCTGGGAAGATTTGACATCGGACACTTTGACTTTTCCGCGCGACGCGTGGCGGAAAGCGTCGATGTGTCGCTGCATCGCCTGGGCTGCGGGCATCTGGATATCGTTCTGTGCCATGACATCGAATTTGTGCCGCTTCAGCAGATCGTCGACGAAACTCTGCCAGCCTTGCGTAAGCAACAACAGGCGGGGAAGGTTCGCTATATTGGCTTCAGTGGCTATCCACAGAAGATTTATCATGCCATCTTGGCTCAGACCGACGTCGACTGCGTCATGAGCTACAACCAATACACGCTACAGAATACGCGTTTTGCCGATGAGACCATTCCGCTACTAAAAAACAAAAAAGTTGGCGTGATGAATGCTGGCCCCTTCGCCGCTCGATTGTTAACCAATTCGACCCTCCCGACCTGGTTCCGTGATCCGACTAATGTGCAACAAGCCGCGCGGCGGGGAGCCGAACACTGCTCCTCCCAGGGAGTTGATATCGCTCAACTAGCGCTACAATTCTGTTTACTCAATGAAGATATCACCACCACGGTCGCCGGTAGTGCGAACCCCAATAACATTCGCAAGTGGGCCGAGTGGGCCGCTTTGCCCATTGATCAGGAACTGCTGGCCGAAGTGCTGCAGATCTTTCGACCAGTCAAAAACGTCGGGCACAAGGAAGGACTCGAAGAAAACAACTAATCGAATAGGTAACCGCTCACGCTTGATTGAGAGTAGAACAATTGTCCCCAATTGTTCAGGTTATCAATTGTCCCCAATTGTTCAGGTTATTGACGGGGGTAAGCAATCCGAACCATTGAGACAATGGTTCTACTCTCAATAAATTTCCACGTTTACCGTCAACGGTTATTCAAATAGTAATAAGATATCGCAGTGCGAGTTCCTGGTATCGTTCAGCGCATGCGTTTTCCGAAATTGGCTTTATGAAAGTTCGATCGATGACAATCCGATATATCGCGGCCTTTTGGTTGGCCTGTGCTAGTTTGACGAGCGTCGGCGCGGCGGTTGTGTCCGCTCAAGACCAAACGTTCAAAGTGTGGCCCAGTACTCCTCCAGGTCGAATCGCGGCGGTGGGAGAGGAAGCCGACACCTCCGGGCCCGACGGTAGGCAGGTGGCCGGCAAGCCGGTCATTCGCTTAGGAAATGTTTCAACACCAACTCTGACCGTCTACACTCCTCCAGCCGATAAGAATTCCGGGGCGGCTGTGTTGGTTTGCCCAGGCGGAGGCTACAACATTTTGGCCTACGACCTGGAGGGAATTGAGGTCTGTCAATGGCTTAATTCGATTGGCGTGACGGGGGTACTACTCAAGTATCGTGTCCCGCGACCGGAAAAAGACCCGCGCCCAATTGAACCACTGCAAGATGCGCAGCGGAGCATGCGATTGGTTCGCCATCAAGCGGCTCAATTGGGGATTGATCCGGCGCGGATCGGAGTGCTCGGCTTTTCCGCTGGAGGGAATTTGGCCGCGCGCTTGAGTACAAATTACGCAGAGAATTCCTACGCTTCCATCGACGATCACGATGCGGTGGCCAGTCGCCCCGATTTTTCCATCTTGATTTATCCCGCCTATCTATTTGACAAAGAGAGCGAGTCCCTGCTGGCGGCAGACTTGCCGATCACAAGTAAAACACCTCCTACATTTATGACGATGGCCTTCGATGATAATGTGGGGCCAGAAAACGTACTCCGCTACGCACTGGCGCTAAAACAAGCCGAGGTGCCGACGGAGTTGCATCTCTATCCCAGTGGGGGGCACGGTTTTGGTTCACGCCGCACCGACCAGCCCGTCACTTGGTGGCCCGACCGCTGTGAAGAATGGATGCGCGCCACAGGCTTGCTGGTGAAACAATAGTGGCTACCTAATGGGTCGCTCCTACTGGAGAAACCGGCGAGGTGGGCGCGAGGACGCGCGTACACTGCTAACCGAACAAAACTCTCGCTCCCTCCCGCAAGCGAGCGAGGGGGCGTCGCTCTAAACCTCTCGCTTTTCCAATGCTCTCTTTCAAAGCCCAATCCCGTGGCAGGTGCGGACTTGGGCTGCGTGCACAAAATTTCATCTGCCGAATACGGTTTATCGCAGTTGTCAAGGATATGCCGATCGCTTACCCCAATGCGGGTGCTTGCTCAGCAAAATCCAAGCCGTCTTGAAGCTCCTCAAAATTCGTCTGGCGGCCACGCCGTTGCCGAGCGCGGAAGCTGGTTTGACTGCGTTCAATCTCTTGGCTGAGCGTATAGGCGGCTCGATTGGCTACGCGAACAAGCATGCTGAGAATGCTTTCATCGCAGTCCTGAATAACTATGGGCGGTCTACGCTTTAGATGTAATACACAGCGGCATTGTTTATCGATGCCTCCCCGCGGACCGTTGACATCTTGGATACTGACCATCACATGCCGCACATGAGATCCAAACCGTTCCAGCGCATGCCCCAGCACTTCCGATACTTCTCGCTTTAGCGCAGGCGTAGCTTCGCAGACGTTGAAATTCAAAGTGAGGTTCATTTCGTTGGTCCTCTTTTATTAGCAGGCTACGATTAACTTGAGTTCGCTAGTAGTTAGCGACTCTCCGCATTTACTCTAGCTCTGAAGGGTCCGCGCGACCAATTCAAACATGACTCGCCATTAATAGATTTTCTCTATGCTTCACCAGGACGCGATAGCCATGGCTCGATGCGTCCGTCTCCGCCTAGCAGCGGCTCGCAACACGTAGCACAATTCCAATTTAACTATGGATTGTTGATGACTTTTCTATTTGTTCTAAGGAATACCAGCGCCTACTATGAATCTATATGACCTATTGGAAGTTCTGTTAACGGAAAGGCTGATCCCATGCTCAAGACCGCGAAGAAAGTTTCGTCCGCCCCCCGTGCCAAAGACAGGCCGTCAAGTCGCGTCTGCTCCCCCGTGCACACCACCCCGATCGAGTATTTCGCCGAGGAGAACTTTGTAGACGACGCTCGAGCAGATCGCTGGCTGGCTGAGCCCGTTCGACCGACACGGCGATCGTCACCCAAGCAGACCAGTCAGGCCGACGCAAACGAAGGCTGGGCCGTTTGGCCCAAGTGGAATTGCACCGAAGAGATGCACTACTTTCGCCAGTTCAACTATCTGAAATATCGAGCTGCGCGGTTGCAAGCTGACGTGCGGAGTTGTCGCGGCAGCGTGGCCATGCTGGCGGACCTCAACGGGTGGCTCGATGCCGCTGAGCGAGCGCGGAATCGCTTGGTCGAGGCCAACTTGCGACTCGTGATGTCGCTGTCCAATAAGTTCTCCAGCGGTTCTACCGCAGCCCGTGATGATCTGTTCAGCGTTGGTTGTGAGGCGCTGCTGTGCGCCGTGGAAAAGTTCGATTATCGCCGTGGCTTTCGCTTTAGTACCTATGCCTATGCGGCCATACAGCGTTCGATCTTCGGTTTCCTTCGCCGAGAACACCGCTGGCAACAACGGTTCGTCGCCGATAGCCATGACATCACCGAAAGCGCCACCAAGGACGCGGCCACTGCGGACCGACAACGAATTGAAGCGGTCGAAGCTCAGCAACAAATCCGAAACTTGCTGCAAGCCCTTGAGCCACGCGAACGAGAAATTCTCATGTTGCGTTTCGGGTTCGGAACGGAATCAGAACCGGTCTCGTTTCATGCGATCGGCCAGGAGATCGGCCTTAGTAAGCAACGCGTCGCTTCGTTGTACGGCGAGATCATGTGCAAACTCCGCAAGTTGATCGCCACCCAAACCTAGCAGTCCCGCTGTGGGCGGAGCGTTCAGAAATTGTGACTGCACCGCGTATCGGCACAGGCATCTAAGTTAGATTCGTAGCCCCAGTACCCGTTGCATGGCAATCAGCAACTGCTCTTCTGCTTCACAGATGCGTCCCAGCCCAAGCCAACCTCCCGACGACCGGGCGACGTGCGTGGCCTGTGACATGAGACGCAATGAGAATCCACGACGAGCGTCACTGGGGAGCGATGGGAGCCATGCCCGCATAGTCTGCTCCCACAATTCGTCAGCAGAATTGCCAGCAGCCTTTTGACTATATGCCCGGACACTTCGAGTGGCTTGTTTTTTGTCAAACTTCCAGTGTTTCAGGCACTTCCCCCAAACTTTGCCAAGAGCCAGCGGTGTTATAGCGGTACTGTTTCCCGTTGTCGATCGCGAGCAAGTGCATCCAGCCGCCAGTTAGCAAATTGGCGAGGACTTCATGCCGATCGATAATCTGTTCGATCGCCGACCGCGGCGCGGCTATGACCGCTTGTAATCGCAGTGGGGTATGATGATGCTGGCTGCCGTCATGGAGCGACTGCCACGGCAGACCGGTTTGCAAGTCGCCACCGTTGCCCGACAGCAGACCAAATTTACCGACAACATTATGGACCGTTTTAGTACCGCTCCCGAAATGCCGTTGGTCGACGGTCGAGGCGTAGTATTGAAGGTTGATCCAGTTGGCGACCACCAGCGGCGCAGTCATGATCAGTTCCAATACTTTTCCCTCTGGATCCTGCCGATGATCGTAGCTATGCAAGAAGGCACGGCCCCCCAGATCGACCCCTCGCGACAACTCGCGCGGGGCCACGATGAAGGCGGCGTTCCCAGCCAGACCCCACTCGGGACGTACTTCCGACCAATCGTATGCGCGACGCATCAGTTCCGCCACAGTCTGGCCGCCAGTGCTTGGTAGACGCTCCGCCGATGTCGCGAGGGATGCTTGGGCCAGCCCACGCTGCAATGCCTGTACATCAACCCTATGACTTGCAGGAACCTCCGCTCGATCAAACAACTCAACCTGATCCGTGGCCGTGTTGTGCAACCCGGCCATGAAGTGGGTATCAATGGGAATCTCAATCCCGCGCTCGGCCAAGGCGCGTCGAATGTAGGGCTGATTCAACAGCAAGGCCGCCAGCCGCGCGTTCGGTTCGCCCGAATGACCACCACACGCACCGCAATCCAAGCTGGCATGCAGGGGGTTATTGGTGGTTTGACTGGCATGACCACAGAAGACGACCAACCGCGAGAAGCCCTTGGTCATGCCCAAGTTCCTGAGCACTCCCTCCGCCAATTCGGCCTGCTTCGATGTACAAAAACCTTGTACATTCAAGCCGCGTAAGGTGGGGCCCAACTGTTCGAGCTGTTCCGTACTAACACCGTCGTCGTTGGGACTGGTCTGCCCGCCGCTCAATAGCTTCCCGCCGCTGAATAGCTTCCCGCCAGTCCGTGCCAACAGCTTGTAGCCGTACAGCAGACCCGTTGTTTCCACAAAGGAAAAGCAGCTCACTGCGGAGGATTGCAAACTAGCCCAGAGTTGTTGCCATGCCTGTAGACTCTTTCGCTGCTCAACTGCACTGTTTTCAGCCACGGTGTCACCACTGCGAACCCCTTCCTGAACTCGCAGTTGCGGTCGCAGCAATACCGGGACGTGACTCACGCGCTCGCTTTCGCCAAGCCGTGAGTACTCAATGGGCATGCCAAAAAAGCCCGCAAATCCAAACGTCTCAATCTCGGAATTAACCGCTTCCAATTGACGTCGCAAGCGTTCTGAACGGACGTCGATGCAGAAGACCATCTGCGCCTGTGGTCGCTCGCGCAATTCAGCAAACGAGCTCGAGAGATAGGTTGCACGGTTGTCCGGTCCGCCGAAGGCAGCCAGTTCGTCATCTCCAGACAAACCGTACTTGGGCAAACTCCGTTCGGACAACTTGCCCAACAGTTGACGACGATAGGCCAACTCCGTGGCTCGCAGCAAGATGTACCGCAACCGAGCCTCTTCGCTGAATCGGAATGACGTCGACTCAACCGCCGCAGCGGCGTGCTCTACGTAGGCACTCCAATCAACTCGAAAATGGATCGATTTGGCGAGGTACACCTCATAGGCCAAGCGGATGGCCAGCAGCCCCGCGAATTCATTGCGAACCAACCCTTGGTGCTTGGCTTCTTCGGTTTGATAACGGGTCCAAGCACTCCAGCCTGGCATCGCAAA
>JBGSJT010000300.1:0-4887 GCA_041741715.1 Pirellulaceae bacterium
GGGGATTGCCCTCCCCGTCGCTGGGGCTCCGACCCTCCCTTCCGAAAGTCGCGTCAGAAAGACGCAACTTTCGGCGGGAGGGTGACATACGTCCGGCCTTACCGGCGATCAGCGAGAAGTGTCCTTTTTTCGGTTAGAATATGTGCATCGTCTTGATGTCGTAGCTCATGCAAAACGGAGGATCGATGGCACGGTTAAGGCCTCGCTTTATTGGCTCGGTACTAGTTTTGATCTCTGTTATCGGGACTGGGCAAGTTTGCGCCCAGACACAGAGCACCTCAATTGAAGGCGAAGAGTACTTCGAAAAAAAAGTACGACCGTTGTTGGTAGAGCATTGCAATACCTGCCACAGTGTCGATGCCAAGAAGTTGCAAGCGGGGCTGCGGCTGGATAGTCGTGAGGGGTTACTACATGGCGGAGATTCTGGCGCAGCGATCGTACCTGGGGATCCGGATGCGAGCCTACTGATCGAAGCGGTGCGCTACGAATCCTACGAAATGCCCCCCGAGGGGAAATTGCCGACCGAGGATATTGAGACGCTCCAGCGGTGGGTCGAAATGGGAGCCCCGTGGCCAAACGACGAAGTTCCCGAAGCTGCACTAACAAAGCCCGATTTTGATCTCCAGCAGCGCAAGAGTGAGCATTGGGTGTGGCAACCAATCCAAACTCCCGCCATTCCAAGTGTTGTCGACACCAGCTGGCCGCGCGATGAGCTAGACAATTTTGTGTTGGCAAAACTTGACGAGGCTGGATTGCGGCCTGCCAGCGATGCCGACCGGACCGCTATCCTGCGGCGTCTTTATTTCGATCTGATCGGACTCCCCCCCACACCAACACAAACTCGGAAATTTCTCGATGACTCTTCGCCGCATGCAATCGAGCGATTGGTTGATGAGCTACTCGACTCGCCCTACTTTGGCGAGCGCTGGGGCCGACATTGGCTGGATTTGGTCCGTTACGCCGAGTCGCGTGGACATGAGTTCGATAACGACGCGCCCAATGCCTTTCAGTATCGTGACTACATCATTCGCGCATTCAATGCTGATGTTCCCTACGATCAACTGGTGCTTGAGCACATCGCAGGTGATTTGCTGCCTGAGCCAAGACTGAATTCTACGCATGGATACAACGAATCGATTTTAGGGACCGGGTTCTGGTTCCTAGGTGAGTGGGTGCATTCTCCAGTCGACATTCGCAAGGACGAAACGGATCGCTTTGACAATATGATCGACGTGATGTCCAAGACCTTTCTCGGGGTCACGGTTGCATGTGCTCGCTGTCATGATCATAAATTCGATGCCATCTCGACAGCCGACTATTATTCCCTGTGCGGTTTCCTGCAAAGCAGCGACTTCCGGCAAGTTCCCTTCGAGTCGCTCGAACACAATCGGCGCATCTTCAACAAGCTGACGGAGCTCGATGCGAAATACCGACAGAAGATCTCAGAAGTTTTGTCGCAATCTGCCGTGACTAGTGCTGGTTCCAAAACGCAATTCGAAGGTAATTCGCCATGCATTGTCGTCGACTACAGCTTGCTCTCACCGGCTGAGTTCATGCAGGATGGATTCGTTTTCGGCGATCGCCCACGATTCGCTGGGCAGCCCTATCTGGCAATGGCGGAAGGCAAGCCGTGTGTTCGCTTTGCAACAGCCACCGCTGCACAAAGCGACTCGTTCTGGAATGGACTGGAAGCGATCAATGAGCCGACTGTACAGAATAAGAGCCAGCTCTTTTCACTCCCCTGCAGCGGTCGCACACTTCGCACGCCAACATTCACGCTGACCAGTGGGAATGTTGCCTGCCGAGTTCAGGGAAGCGGACACGTGGTTGCCTGCGTCGATTCTCATCGCTTGATCGCTGGACCGTTGCATAAAGAGACGATTCGCCCCATCGCGTCGGATCAGGAGTGGGTCGAACTGGAACTCGACCGCTACGTGGGGCATCGCGTCCATTTGGAATTCACCCCTGCCGAAGGGATTGAGCTACAGGTGAGGCTGGTAACACAAGGGGCGTCGAGTGAAACTCGTGAACGACTATCACAGCATGAAAAGCTCGTCGCTGATGCGGTCCAAGAGTTTTCTCTCGCTGCCAATCAGACGCACGGCAAGCAATTGCGACATATAGCTAGAAAGTGGTCAGCCGAGCGAACAGAATTGCGGACGCAGGTCATGCTTCGATCGCATCTAGCAATGGCGATGATGGATGGTACAGGTGAAGACGATCATGTGCTGATTCGTGGGAATTCGTCGAAGCCGGGTGATAGCGAGCCGCGACACTTTCTGACGGCGCTAACCGGTGGTCAACGGATGGCTATTTTTTCGGGGAGCGGTCGACTTGAACTGGCTCGACACATCAACGATTCGTCTAATCCACTCACCCCACGCGTCATCGTTAATCGTATTTGGCACTATCTGATGGGACGCGGTATCGTAGCCACCACTGATGATTTCGGAGTGTTGGGACAGCGCCCGACCCATCCTGAACTGCTGGATCATCTCGCTTCGCGGTTTATTGAGGATGGGCGCAGTATCAAACGCATGATTCGTGCGATTGTGCTTTCGAGAACGTATCGAATGTCGAGTTGTGTGGAGGCTGTGTTGCAGGAGGATTCCGACGGTGGAGCGTCGGGCCACTTGGACTCAGTCGATCCGAACAATCTGTTATGGCATCACCGTCCGCCGAAACGCTTGGAGGGTGAGGCCATTCGCGACGCGCTACTGTCGATCTCAGGCCGACTCGACCCCGCCCAGTTTGGCGAATCTGTTCCCATTCATTTGACGGAGTTCATGGACGGTCGTGGACGGCCAAATTCCAGTGGTCCGTTGGATGGCGACGGTCGACGATCGATCTACGTTGCCGTGCGTCGCAACTTCCTATCTCCCTTCATGCTGACCTTTGATACGCCAGCTCCGTTTAGCACCATGGGGCGGCGGAATGTCTCGAACGTTCCCGCCCAAGCGTTAATTTTGATGAACGATCCGCTGGTGGTGGAACTGGCGGCTAGTTGGGCCGGGAGGGCGATCAAAGAAGCATCGACCACGACATCGCGCGTCGAGTGGATGTACCGGTCCGCCTTCGCCAGACTTCCCACCGAGAGCGAAAAGACCGTCGCGGCTAACTACGTGAGTTCTCAGATCGCCACCCGTCACGTCGATCAGAACGATCAGCAAATGTGGTCTGACTTTGCGCATGCCTTGATCAACACTAAGGAGTTCATTTTCCTGCGATGAATCAGCACAGCCTCTATCCCTGTCAACGCCAACAGCCTAGGCCACTGTCGCGGCGCGAGATGCTTTCGCGATGCGCTAGCGGCTTTGGTTCGGTCGCTCTGACCGCGTTGGCCCGCGAGGCCGCTTTTGCCGATTCTTTACCACAACCGGACGACTTCGGCAGGGCCGGGCATGGGCCGCATCATCAGGTCCGCGCGAAAAATGTCATCTTTCTTTACATGGACGGCGGTCCATCGCAACTCGACACCTTTGACCCCAAACCACTATTGGACAAGTACGACGGTCAAGACCCTAGCAAACTATTCAGCGTCGAACCGACTCAGTTCAATAACAACGGGAATGTGCTGGCCAGCCCTTGGAAATTTCAACAGTACGGCCAGTCGGGAATTCCGGTCAGCAGTCTATTTCCGCACGTGGCACAATGCGTCGATGAACTGGCAGTGATTCGTTCGATGGTCTCCGAGTTTCCCGAACATACCTTTGCCAACTATTTTTTGCATACCGGCAGCGGCTTGCAGGGGCGCCCCAGCATGGGTGCCTGGGTGAATTACGGACTGGGGAGCGTTTGCCAGAATCTACCTGGTTTCGTCGTCCTCAACGGCGGCTTGATTCCACCTGGCGGATTGGATTGCTTCGGCAGCGGCTTCTTGCCAGCCAGTTTTCAAGGGTCGGTCTTCAAACCATCGGGGAGCGGAGTTGCCAATATCGAGCGGACCGAGCGGACTGTGCAGCAGCAACGCTCCAAGCTCGATCTCGTTCATCAACTCGATGTTCTGGCCACTGAGCAATTTGGTAAGCACGATAGCCTCGAATCGGCGATCCGCAATTATGAACTTGCTTACCAGATGCAGATGGCGGTTCCGGAAGTCATGTCAATCAAGGCTGAACCGGCTCACATTCAACAGATGTATGGTCTGGAATCCAAGTACGAACCTACGCGCATTTACGGTGCGCAATGTTTGATCGCTCGCCGCATGATCGAAAAGGGTGTGCGGTTCATCGAGCTTACTTGTCCTCAGGTTGGCGGAGATCGCTGGGATCAGCACTCCAACCTCAAACAGGGGCACGAGAATAATGCACTGGCCGTCGATCAACCCATTGCAGCTTTATTGATGGACCTGCGTCAGCGCGGACTACTGGATGAAACGTTGGTGGTCTGGTCTGGCGAATTCGGTCGCACACCGTTTGCTCAAGGTAAGAATGGTCGCGATCATAATCAATACGGCTTTACCGTCTGGATGGCTGGTGGAGGTGTCAAAGCGGGAACGATCCACGGAGCGACTGATGAATGGGGATACAAGGCGATCGAGAATCGCGCTGAGATTCACGACCTTCATGCGACCATGCTACATCTGATGGGTGTTGACCATACGCGATCGACGTTTCGCTTCGGTGGTCGCGACATGCGATTGACCGATGTGAAGGGTGAACTGATTGAAGCCGTGATTGGTTGAATCGATGACTAGTTCCGGTTGACTGGAATAGACTGTCCTTCGGTTGTATTTCCTATTATTTTAGCCTCGTCAGAAGAATCTGTGGGTGAATTGGGGTTCAGGTAGTGCTCCCATGTTGTGATAGAGAGCGTTTTCGTAGGCTTCTTGAGTGCGGAAGCCGTATGATTTTCTGGTAATCAGTTTTAGTTTGTTGTTAAATCCTT
>JBGSJT010000301.1:0-10173 GCA_041741715.1 Pirellulaceae bacterium
GTTCCTTGGAAGAAAAGGTGACGGTGAACCCGGCTGGCAAACCATCTGGCGCGGATTTCAAAAATTGCAGTCACTACTTGACGGCATGCGCCTAGTTGGTGCGATTTAGTCTTATGAATTGTGGGTAATGACAAGGCCTGCCGCCGGGGCTAGACAATCTGCCAGGCCTTTGGCCCTAAATACACCAAGCACCAAGCACCAACCACCAACCACCAAGCACCAACCACCAACCACCAACCACCAAGCACCAAGCACCAAGCACCAAGCACCAAGCACCAAGCACCAAGCACCAACCACCAAGAGCAAGCTCTGCTTGCCGCTACGTGAGTTGAATTTCAGAAGTGGCAGTGCCGGCGATCACTGAGAAGAATCGTTTCTTCGATAATCTCCATACGATACCTATTTCATTTTTTCCAGCTGATTAGAAAGCTCATGGGCAGCAGCGTTGTCGGGGTCGTATATCAGCAGCCGACGCAAATTCGCAGTTGCATCCTCCGTTCGAGACTCTTGAATCAGTAATCTAACCAAGCGCAAGCGGAGTTCCGTTGAGTCGGGGTGCTGCATCAAAGCAGCATCGAGCGCTTCGATAGCTTGGTGCGGTGCACCGAGCAGCAGATAACATTCAGCGGTAAGCGCGAATTGGTTGTCTGGATTGGTTACTGGCAGCAGCTCGAGAGCGCGTTCCACTAGCAAGGGTACTTCGTGCTGGAATTGAGGGTTGCGCTGCAATTTTTTGGCAATTTGTAGGTAGAGCTCGGGAGAATTGGGCAGGACCTGATCGCAGAATTCTTCAAACGAGCCGTCCTTACGACTTAACTCGAGAATCTCATTTAAGTGTTTGGTGGAAATATTGAGCGCAATCTTCCATTGCCGCCAGGCAGCGCGATGATCGCCTGCCTCGCTCAGTACCACACCATAGCGAAACGCGATATCGGCATTTGCCGGATGCAAGCGACTTGCATTCTTTAGGTAATATTCTTTGCCCGCACTACCATCGATTAGATCGGAGTGCGAGGCAAGCCAAAAATGGGGTTCCCACGCCAACGGACATAAGCTGCGGGCTGCCACTGCGTGAGTTAGGGCTAGCCGAATCCGTTCTTGCCTCAGGCCCTCATCGTTAGTCAACCTTGTGACCGCCAAGATCATTCTGCAGGCTTCGATGGTCGTTTCCACGCTAGCGGGTTCGGCTTCCATGCTGTGTTGCATGCTGGTGATGCAGTCGGCGTACTGCTCATCACGGAATTGGCTGTAGCCAACCTGCCTCCAGCGTTCTGCCAAATCCGAATTTGATAAAGTGCTAACCAAAAGTGGGCCAGCACTCAGACAGCACAGACCAAATATGGAAGCCGCAAAAAAGTTCGTGCCCAGAACGGCGGATGGCTTCGATTTTGGCAAGCTACAAACGAGCGCCGAAACGGCTGTGGCAAAAACGGCGGTGGCAGGAATGCGCAGGCCAAAGTCCAGGCAGCTATGCAGTATCACGGCCGCGATGCCCATCACAGCACCGGCAGCGAGGGGATCTTTGCGAGCGAGTATGAAGCCGTGTATGAGTAGAAAGGCTGCGATCGAAAGCAAGAGCAGCAGCCCGATACTCCCGTACTCCGCAGCGACATCCAAAAATTCGTTGTCAGCACGATAGGCCAAACTGCCAGCGCTGTTCGAAGCATCAGCGGGCTGCAGAATTGTCTCCCAGTAACGGTAGGTTTCACCGCCGGAGCCCAAAATCGGAAAACGCATCCAGGTTGTTACCGCAGAACGCCAAAGCGGCCAACGTCCATCCTCGCTATACGTATCGGAAACAGTGAGCGTGCCTAATCTTGCGGCAAACAGCTCGAAGCCAAACCATAACAGGAGTGCAACTCCGAGTGTTGACCCGAATACCAACGCAGCGACAGGACGGAAACTCTGTGATTTGTGCAGCTGAGTAGCGACCACGAAACCAATAGCGACTGCCAGTGACACAATGCCTCCGCGGGACAAACTTAACACGATGCTGGCGAACATGAAGGCAATAGCTGCCAGCAGCCACAGCATCCTGACATCGTGCAATAAGGACAGCCAGCCGAGCCGATTTGCGTTGACGCGTTCCAGCAGTAAACCCACCGTCAGGCCGAGTGATAAATTCATGAAAAACGGAAAGTGATTCTTGTTAATGTACGGCCCAAAAAAGCTGGACGAATTAACGGCGAAATACCAATAGATTTTGTCTCGCGGCTGGCTGAATGACTGTGCAATCGCCAGTAGGGCGATTGCGGTACCGACCACAGCCGCCGCGATGCTAAGTCTGCGGAGCGTACGCTGTGGGTAGGGCAGCGTGGCGATACTACCAAAGACCAGCAACATTCCGAGCAATCGAAGGCCGAAACGTTGAGAACCGCCCGGGTTAAGACTAGCGGTTGAACCCACCGTGAAATCGGCCGGCATCGCGTCAGTGGCTTGACCTGCCACCAACCGTTCCGTTTGAGTTGGTATCAGTTCTGCAATCAGCTCGCCATTGGCGGGTGCTAAGAACTGAAATAGCGAAGAAGGCAGAGCGATCGATTGCACCAGCACCAGCAATATCAACGCCGTCCAGCCAACGAGTACGAACAGGCTGGCGCGGCTGATTTGCCAAGAGTTGGGGCGTCGCAGCATCGCCCTCACTCCGCACAGAGTTGCCAGACAGGCGACCGTAACCCCCAGCCATAACTCGAATCTCGCATGGACGCAGCCGAATGCCCAAGGTGAAACTACCACCGTTGCGATCAATATGAATTCGATCAACGATGCGAGCCACAGGTCCAGTTTATCGAGGGATGCCGTTGATTTGCTCAAAATTCGCCTTTCGTCCTATAGCCCTTGGTATCGTTCGCAGCGAGCCGCATAGCCGTCGTCATTGTCTGTCAAAGCACTCCCCCTTCCCAAACTCCCCCGTCCCAAACTCCCCGTAGCGGAACTCGCCAAGAGTTTCGGCATGCCTCCTGAAAAGCGCAATTCCGAAAGTCTTGGCGACTTCCGCTACATCTACCTCGTTGCTGGTGATTCCTTCTCAAATCGAGTGTGCAACCAAATGGCTAAACCTCAATCAAAAAAAAAGGCAGCCACTGCTGGCTGCCTGGAACACTCAATCGTTATGTCGATTTGATTAACGGTTAAATCTGCACTTGGGTGGTCGCGTGCGGAGCGTGAAGTCCCAATCCTCTAAGACCTCAGTTGAGCTAAAGGCAACCGCTACGCTTGCATCCTGGCCGGACAGATCCGGAACCAACATGAAATCCTGGCTAAGACCAGCCAAAGGCGCACGGGCAACTGTTGCCGAAGCGGATGCCTTGACAGCCAGCAGTGCTACCACAGCTAACAGCGAACACGAAGCTATTACAAAAGCCGATTTGATCATATCGCTAGGCCCTTCATATTGACGTATCTAGTATGGAAATCATCGACCAACTCGACGTCTACGATACGCGGCCAAGCCTACTAATGCAAGTAGACTTAGGCCACTACTTGGCTCAGGTACCGCAGTAACACGAATCGCATAATCAAACGTCGTATCTACAACTGTACCTTCCCCGGCGAAGAATTGTTGCGAACGCAGATCGCCTTGATTGCTTAGAGCCATTCCCCAACCATTCGCACCGTAATTCATCTCGGCTACGACGGAAACCCAGTACTGGGATCCTGCATTGGCAGTGAAGCCGGAAATTGCCGTTGAATAGCTATGAACCAGTGGTTCTACAGAACCCGTTGGAGCAACAGCCAGCGCCGTTTCGTTGGATGCCCCAGCCGCCACATTGATGGTCTGCAAAAGCGCTCCAGGTGTGTTAGCACCACTATCGCCATAAAAGCGAATCAGAAACGAAGGGTTAATCGTACTTGGATTTGACAAACCTAAATTTAGATTAGGGGGATCTGGGTTGAGCGTGGCCGTGTCGCCGTCGTAAATCCCTACCCAATCAAATTGCACCACACTAAGTGTTGAACCAAAGGTGAAATTATCCCACGTCTGCGAAAACGCGCCAAAGCCTCCCAGCGCTGTATCGGTCATCGAGTAGGCGGAAACCCCCATGTTGGGCGGTGGGGCGGGGAATGCGGTAAAACTCCCGCCAATCTGGTCGATGACGTCAGCCCGAGCCGTCCGCATGCTCAGCAAACTGACAGCCGCGCAGAACACGATAAGTAACTTTTTCATTCGCAATTTCCCTATTATCGAGAGTCAACCAATGGTCGTTCAGATGGTCGGGGTCGAGTGTAGCGACTACATGCGATGCTTTCAACTGACCAGAATCTTAGTTCTGGTGGATTCGAGCTCAATTGCCGTGTCCATCAGGGGGTGTACTCTTTGGGCTGTTCACTGTGTGAGTTTCCAAAAAGGATGCGATTTCAGCTTCGTCCACGTAATACGCGTGTCCATCGCTGTTGCCACTGGCAATCCCCATTAGCGCCCCACTGGAGCTCAAGAGTGGCCCGCCCGACATTCCCGCTTTGGAAGGGGTGTTAAGGACCCAAAACGACATTGGCATTGCATCATTGGACCGCCGCGCCTGGCGTCGCGTTGGCTCTGGTGAATTCGCCAATTCAATAGCGGGACCGGTCCAATCCACCGTCCAAGCTTTCGAAAATTCCTTCGGAAAAATTTTCCGAGAATTTACCAGAATAGCCGAAGCGGCGGCGGGAATTCCGCTTTTGACGCGTACCAATGCCAAATCGCATCCAGCGTCCTGAGCAATTACTTCCACGCTGCTATGGTCGCGGACTACTCGCGAATTATTTGCAATACGCGGTTCATAGCATCGGATGCGGAATGGTTTCGCCGCACTCACGACATGTTGAGCGGTCAATACAAAAAATTCACGATCAGATATACCGATCACAACACCGCTGCCGAACATTTGATCACTTGCATCAATGAGCCGGACGGTAACATCCACTGCCAGGGCCTTGGCCTGCTCCGACGTCAACGACTGCGTCGGTTCTTCTGCAGCTACCGATAGTGCAGCAACACTAACAATTGCGAAGAGCAGCAGACACGAATTTAATGTGCTGTGAGCCGTTTTGGCGCTAGCCACCGATGCATTCATTAGACGTTTTCATCTGAGTAAGAAGTTCTTAGTTCTTAGTTCTTGGTTCTTAGTTGAATGGTAGGAGGTTAAGGCGTTGTGAGCGGTTTTGGCGCGAGCCACCGGCGGTTTCATTGGACGTTTGAAGTGGAAATGCCGGTGGCTAGCGCCATTCCGCTCAGTTTGTAAGCAGAGCTTATTACTTATTACTTATTTCTTATTACTTATTTCTTATTGCTGAGTGTATTTAGGGCCGAAGGCCCGGCAGATTGAGATGCGATCAATCCGCGCAGAATGGTTTATCTCGCCGCGGTTCGTCATCGGAGCTCTCAAACGCCGAACGGAAACGTGAATCGGCCGGGCCTGCAGACCTAACGCATGGATAACGGTGCGTCCCCTCGGCCTAGATAATCGGACGGGCCGTTGGCCCTAAATGCAAGCGGTGGGCGGTGCCGTAAGGCACCGGATAATTCGCGTCACCCGGCCGCTCACGCGTCGCGGCTCACTAACTCAACTTCACCCCAAGCCATTCCGCTCAGTTTGTAAATCCTAAACTCCGTACCATTCGCGGCGACAGCTCATTTCTTCGACGCTTGGGCTTCCTTTTCCGCTTCGTAGTATTTCGAGTTCTGCTTGCCGTAATAGAGATTGGCATAGTACGCGTAACCACCGTAGCCATTGTAGCCGTAGCGGCCATAATCGCTGTAATGCGATGATCGATCGACGCCGTTGACGACCACACCCAACACGTTGACTTGTAAGCTCCGCAACGATTCGACCGCTTTCTGCGACGCCAGCACCACGCCCTTGCGAATCTTAATTACCAACAAGACCGCATCGACGAAGCTAGCCAAGCGGAGACCGTCGGCCACCGGAACGATCGGAGGCGAATCGATGATGATGATATCGAACTCCGACTTTAACCGCTCTATGAGATCCGCGAACTTGTTGGACTCGATAAACTCCGGTGCGTTGGAGATCGATTTGCCAGCCGAGACAAAGCTCAGATTCGGGAATTGCGAGCAGGGCCGGATGATATCGTCCAAGTCAGCCGAATCGTGTGACAATTCGTAAAGCCCTGGACTAGCCACCTCTTTCAAGTAAACGTCGCATCGCGGTCGACGCAAATCGGCATCCAGCAACACGGTTCGATTGCCACCTTGGGCAAAACAGAGGGCAATGTTGCAAGCCGTTGTCGTTTTGCCATCGCCGGCTGAGGGGCTGGTCACCAAAAATGTGCGGGCGTTCTGTTGTGACGACGCAAACAGCATGGACGTTCGACAGCTGCGATAGGCCTCGGCTGCCGGAGATCGCGGCTTATCTACCGTTACCAGTCCGACATTCTGCGTCTTCTTCAGTCCCTTGCGAGCGAGCTGCGGTACACGCGTGACTACCGGCAGGCCTAATTTTTCCTGGATCTCTTCCGGATTGCGGAAGGAGAGATCCGTCCAGTCGAGCAGCGCGATCAAACCGAAGCCCAGCATGCCACCGAGAAAGACGATGACACCCATCACTTTGATTAATTGCGGTTCGACCTGATAGCCATTGCCCGGCGTATCGATGATACGCACTTTGGTGTAGGTATGATTGTTGGCGACAACCGAAAACTCTGAAAGACGATCCAAAATATCGCGGATCACTAGGTCTTTGCGATCGATATCCCGAGCCAGTACGTTCAGTTCGTCGATCTCGGTTCGAACACCGGCAAATTGCTCCTCCGCAGCCACCAGCTGTGCAGCTTGCGATTCCAAACTTGACGCCAACCGTTCCGCATTTCGAACAAGGGAAGTGCGATACAGATTGATGATTTCCTTTTCAAACGCCGACAGCGCCTTAGGTGAATCGTCCACTTCCGTGATTTCCGCAGCTGTTTCTGCGGCCAATAATCGCATGGCCCGCAGTCGCTGCGCCTCGAGATCACTGAGCTCCGAAGTGAAAATTCTCACATCGGTCGCAGCCGCTGAGAGCGTCGGATGCGCCGCACCGACGCTCGACCGCAGTCGCTGCAGTTTTAGATTCAAATCCGAAATTTTTTCTTGGATGACTTCAATGCGGCGATCCAAAACTGAGACCAGCTTTTCTGCATCGTCACTGTTCTTATTTTCTGGATCGGTGGCGCTCGATTCGTTAATACTGGGAATGTCACTACCTAAAAATCGAATGGCCTCCAAGGCCACGACGTGTAGTTCGTCAATATTGTCCGTTGCATTCAGCTTGGCCAACTTCTCGATACTGGCAATTTGCTCGCGGGTGGTTTGCAACTCCAGTTCGGCTGCCGATTTCAGCCCGCGTAATTCGTTGACTTGACTTTGGAACGGATTTATAAACTGCCCTGTTTCTTGATCGGGAGCGACTGACAACTTCTGAACCAGGGCGAAGTAGCGTTGTTCCGCATTGCTTTTATCATCGCTGATTTTCTCCTGCAGCTTCTCCACCAGCTCCATGGAAGATTCACTGACCGCCGCCGAATCTTCCGACAAGATTTGATCATAGGCCGTTACCACTTCGGTCAAAATCAAAGGCAGCTCTTCAGGGACACCACCGTTCGCAGCAATCTCTAACGTATCTTCGGCATCCTCCACCGGCATGACCGTAATCATTTCACGGAGCGACGACAGCGGCTGTCCACCTGCGAAGGTTTTGAGATTCGCGAGTTTTCCGTCGTTGACTGCCTTGGCCAGGACCAGCTCGCTAGTGATGAGGTTGCTGTGTTTTCCCAGCGACACCGTTTTCACGATCGTTTCGCCATTGACAATGCTCGGAGGAGCCTGTGTCCAGATCATCAGCTTTAGTTTGCTGGCATAGATTTTGGGTTGCTGCAGGTACGTGAGGTAGCCAATGATCGCAGCCAACAAGAGAAAGAAGACCAGGATCCATTTGCGGCGGACGATGACGCCCAGCCAGTCATAGCCGGGACTTGGCTTAGGTCGTCGAGCTGGCGGGCTGCCGCCCGATGGCGTTGGATAGCCATTCGAAGTGGGTTGAGGAACTAACATGCAATTGGCACTCCGACAAACTTCAAAAAAAAGCGGGCGATCAAATAAAAACGGGCGATAGCGCGGACCCCAGGGGATCACCATTTTGACTATAAACCGCAAAGTCCGCTAGGCTTCGGCAAACCGCACATACCAAAACGTCATAATCACCGCTTGAACCCCCAGAAACAGGTATCTCAGCCCCGTCCTTCATTCCATTATCACCCTCCCCACCCTACCCCCCCATTAAGCCCTAAGCCCTAAGCGGTAAGCACCAAGAACTAAGAACTAAGCACCAAGAACTAAGAACCAAGAACTAAGCACGCTTTTGCATTTAGGGCCAACGGCCCGTGCGATTATCTAGCCTCGGCTGCAGGCCGAGGGGACGCACCGTTATCCATTCGTTAGGGCTGCAGGCCCGGCCGATTCACGTTTCCGTTCGGCGTTTGAGAGCTCCGACGGCGAACGGCGGCGAGATAAACCATCCTTCGCGAATTGATTGCATCACAATCTATCGGGCCTTCGGCCCTAAACCGTCGACACTTGCACGCTCTCCTCGGCCTGCAGCCGAGGCTACGCGAGCGATGCGTAGCAAGATTGAGCCGATGAAATCGGTGGCTAAGACATTCCGCGATAAACGAGAGCTATTGCTGAACTGGTTCCGCGCCGACCGACAACTTTCTTCGGGGGTTGTGGAGGGGTTTAACAACAAACTAAAACTGATTACCAGAAAATCATCCGGTTTCCGAACGCGACAAGCCTACGAAAACGCTCTCTATCACAACTTAGGATCACTTCCTGAACCAATTTTTACCCACAGATTCTACTGAAGAAGCTAAATTTTAGGGTTGGCAAAAACGTGGCGTAAGCTTCCAGCTTGCGTTTTACGATCGATACCGAGAAGGCAAGCTAGAAGCTTACCCCACTGTTTATCATTGACAAAGCACTAGCAAATCGCGGCGAGTACCCGCTCCGTTTCTTTAAGCACACTCGAAAACGAAAATCTTGCCAATGCGCTGCGAAACGCCTTCTCCGTCATTTCCTGAACCATGATTGGCGAATCCAGCGTCTGGCGAATAGACAATCCAAGAGCCTGTGGATCGCCAGATCTAGAAAGCAAACCGGTCTGGCCATGCTCAACAATTTCCAGAGCGCCGCCAGCCCCTGCCGCGATGAGAGGTCGCCGGGACATCATGGCTTCGACCAACACTCTGCCGAAGGGCTCAGGTGCCGTCGAACAATGTACAACGACATCTACCGCTTGCATCAATGGCCCCACATCAGACCGAAAACCAAGAAAATGAACGCGGCCAAGTACGTCCGGTTCCGCTGCCATCCGTTGCAGTTCGCGTTTGTACGTCTCTTCGCCAAACACAGCGTCGCCAACCAGCCACAGGTGAACGGACGGCAAGTCTTTTATGGCGGCGATGGCGACATGCTGCCCCTTCCATGGCGCAAAACGTCCAAAGACACCAACCACCGGTATCGCATCCACCAGTCCCAGCTGCTGACGCAATTGCTGGCGCAATGCCACTCGGTCGCTGGTCCAATTTTCGAACACACTTGCATCGAAGCCATTGTAAATTACGGTGACCGGCGCTCGACCGCCAGCAGCCAGGTAAGCCGTCTTAGTAGCCTGAGAGTTGGCAATCACATGGGCGGCACGGCGATTAGACAGCCAGACCAGCAACCACAGATTGGAGGGGCTGAAGTGCTCGCGAGATAGGATATCATGCAGATGGTACACCAACGGCTTGCGGCTCAACCAGCTTGCGATCGCGGCCACCACCAGCGCCTTGGGTGTATTGGCATAGATGACGTCCATGTCCGCCGCCGCCTTTGCGACCGATCGTGCCAGACCCAATACGGCCGTTGAGGCTGTGAGCTTCCTCGCCAGTCCGCTATCTTTGCGAACCTCGCTACCTCCGCCGATGGATTGCACCGCCACGTCCACACCCGCCGCTCGCAGCATTTCTTCCAGCGGTCCGGTCTGAAACAGAAAGACACGATCGTTACCCTGGCGGGCCAGGACGAGATCCATCAGACACAATTCTGCCCCGCCAAGCTGAGAAGTCTGATCTACAAAAAGTATGCGCATTTCCAATCGTAACCCGCCGCGTCAGCAAGGCTCCTCGTAGCCTCTTTTCATCCTTGCACACACA
>JBGSJT010000302.1:0-5044 GCA_041741715.1 Pirellulaceae bacterium
GCGAACCTGATCGCTAAATAGTCCGAATGCGGCGAGATCCAGTTTGACGGTCCGCCGATCTTCACTCAGCGTCACAACGTCCTCGCGAGGCGTTCCGGATAACTCAAGTGCGCGTCCCTTTTGAGGCACTTGCCCGCCACGCACGGAGAATCGACTATCGCTAGCTCGCAAGTCGTCGCCGCGAACAATTAGCCCCAGGACCGGACGATCAAACGTGATGTCGCCGACGATGCGTTTCAGCTCACTCCGATCAGGCGCAGTCTCCGGCGGCCCGGGCTGGCGGTCGCGTTGGTCGAAGGGATTGAACTGCAACAGAAAACTCTTCACACGTGTTCCCGGTGGCAATTCGCCTGGCGTAAAGTCCCACACCATTCTGCACTGTCCTGGCAGACTTATGTTCACCGCGAGCGGTTCATCAAGCGGTACTGCATATCCTTCAGGCAGCACAAAGATGTCGGTATCGCTTTGGATTAACCCCATCGGTCGAGGCCATGGTGGCGCGAATCGAAAGGCTCCTGTTGACCCGGCGATCCCCGATGACGCGGGCCAGATCTTTTCATATACGCCGGTGTCAAATTCGGACGACTCAATTTCATAATTGTTCGTCACACGAACAGCTTCACCTTCCCGGACGAGTCTCGTTTTGTCCTTGTTTTGCGTCGCACGTTTGCTGGTTGGCGTGACCTCAACCTCACCGTCAAAGACCGACACCAGCGCCAGACCTTCGGCATCCAGTTCAATTCCAAACACGGTTCCCAAGTCGACCACCTCGGCCTTCGGCGTATCGACTTGAAACCCCTCGGCACCCGGCGGAACCGTCGCGGTCAGGAGACCGGAATGCAGCCGAGTCCTACCCGGCGCGATTAGTTGATAGCGTGCAGGACCTTGCAGAGTCACCTCGACGCCATCGTCAAACTGCAATCGAAAAAGACCGTCTGTAATCGAAATCGTCTGGGCGCCCAAGCGGTCACCGACTTTCAACTCACCTGCCTTTGAACCTTGAACCATCGCAACAGACAGAAACGGAGCAAACGTTTTAGCGCGGTCTCCGCTTTGGAGGAACCAACCAACCGTGGCCAACAGACAGGCTGCAAGACTTGCCCAAGCGACAATTCGCGCCGTCGATCGTTGCGTTCGCCTTAGTGTTTGTGAAATGGGCCCAGCCTCGCGAACCTCATCTTCAACCAGCGCACCACGAACAACATCTCGCAGCATTTGATGACGAACATTCGTTTCGACAAACCGCAGCATCTGCTCCGGGTTTTCCTTCAGCCTTGTTGCAAGTTCATCCTGCTGATCTGAATCAAGCGAACCCTCAAGCCACCGCTCGATCACGCTGTCGATGTCTTCGTTCATGCCCAGCCCTCCGACAACGCCATTCGTCTTTCAACGCATTGCTTCAGCGTTTCACGAACTCGCTTGAGAATCGTTCGCACATTCGCAGCCGAAAGTTTCAGCTCAGCGGCGATTTTCTCGGACGTCTGACCTTCCGCATAACGCAACGTGATGATCGTTCGCGACCGCCCTTCTAGTTCGCTCACGCAATCACGCAGCGCCGAGGCTTCGTCATTGATCCGCGGTGCAACCTGCGCCCATCTTTGCGTGTAGTGTTCCAGGAATTCCGAATCGCACACCATTCGATCGCGAGCCGCATCCCGCCGATGTCCAAGAATTTCATACTTCGCCACCCCCAGTGCCCAAGGCAGAAACGGCCGCGCTGGATCATATTCCGAAAACGTTCGCAACAACGCCAGCGACGTATTTTGCAAGATATCCCGCACCGCCCACTGATCCCGAGTCAGCGACGCCACGTACTGACCGACCGTTGGCTGAGCATCCGTCCAAAGCTTCGTAAATTGACTTTGTTGATCTTCGTCGAGCATCGGTCTGCCTGATTTTGCTGGTTGTTGTAATTACTCTCCATGAACTGCCTCCACTGTGACAGAATTCTGAAAGAAAATTAGACGCGTCAGAAAGGAGCAAGCATTTCCCTAGTTTTTTCGACACTTCTCGCTGATCGCCGGTATGGCTAACTCTCCCCAGGGGGAGGCTCGCGACGGGCACCGACGAAGTTGGTCGGCGAGCGGAGTGGGGGGCTTGGCTGGAATTTCCCTCCCCGTCGCTTAGGCTCCGACCCTCCCACCGTAAGTCCCTCCCGCCGTAAGTCCCTCCCGCCGTAAGTTACGTCGAATACGACGTAACTTACGGTGGGAGGGTGAGTTGCACCGAAACTAAACCGGCGATCAGCGAGAAGTGACAGTTTTTCAGATAAATAATCAACGGTGAGCGTCTCCGTCGATTAGTCTTCGAACCTACAATCCAGTACGTAAACACTGGAATGCGCGGACACTGGAGCGACCGAGACGCGGGTTTTGAGTTTCATGAATAGAGCAGCTGGACAAGGTAATGGACGGGAACCAGTTGGTCACGATCGGTGCCAACGCATCGAGCTACACCAACGCATCTGCCAGCCTGACTGTCATCGATGATGATGGGCCATTCATAAGACCCTGGTGGCAATTCCGCAAAATCGATGCGATCGCGAAAATCTTATGGAATGCAAATTATGTAGCTGCGACAGTTCTACAACTGGAAACGTCACGCAACCTCAGCTTTGAGGAAGTGATCCTTCAATAGTCGATTTACTCGCGTGGCATGCGTGATCGGAAGTCCGTGCGAAGCATCAGCTACTTCAATATAGCTTGAGCCGTGGATTCTATCCCGGATGGCTTTGCCAGCTGCAGGAGGGGCAATGGGATCATGGTAAGCGCTCACAACCAAGGTCGGTAACTCCACCAATTCTCCAAGTCGCGACGTCAAATCCGAAGCTCTCATGGCCCGTAGCTGGTCACCGATGATCTTAGGCTGATCTCCTAAATCGTGTCCGAAAAGTATAGCGAAACGTTTAGCAGTATCATTGATATTTTTAATCGGTCCGGGAGGCAGAACGAGTCGCATAAACCCTCTGCGTCGCATGCTACGAGTGCCCAACTGCGATCGCATTCCAAGCCACATCATTCGAGGAGAAAGCGGCGCTGCCATCCGACCCGAAGGGAATGTACACAGTAGTGAAAGGCTCCGCACCCGCTTCCTCTCGGACAGCGCAAATTGAAGGACGATCAATCCGCCGAGCGAATGACCAACGATGTGGGCTGTGTCGATCCGTTCCGCGTTTAGGATGGCCAATGCATCATCGGCTAACTGCGAAACCGAAATGCGAGTTCCGATTGGCTGACTCCCGCCCATTCCGCGATTATCAAACGCAATGCATTGATAGTCAGAGGCTAATTCGTCGATCTGCGGTTGCCATCCAAGCCCCTGTACACCTACGCCTTGGATAAGCAGCACTGGGGGACCAACGCCTTGAACTGAGTAGCTTAGATTGCATCCCTGCCATTCGACGGTCCGATCCATTCTAGAGCTACTCATTTATCTCAGCCTTTGCGTAAACGGACTGAAGTTTATTCGATTCCACGATCATTGACAATTCGACAACCGGGTATCTTGGCGGTTGGCTAGATGATCGTTTGTTTCCAGCAGCCAACATGGCGGCCGCGAATTGGTCTTCCAGCCGCATCCTGTAAATCCCCCTCAAAATAAAACAGTTATTCAATTCAGGCTGATCAGAGCTGCGACACGTTTGGTCAGAAAAAACGATGTCTATGAGACCGTCGCAATGATTTTAAGAGCAGACTGTTATGAGTTCGTGTCGGCTGGACAAACCGTTGTCTCGAACGATTCGCCGAAACTCTGATGGGGTAGTTCAGTCTCTGTGAGCTGGCTGGCGTTGCTCCAAAACGCGATATCGAAACCGGCGACGAGTGTCTCTGGGTCTTGAAAGACGTCAGAAAAACATGCGCGACTTACTATGACGTGCATGTGCCAGAGTCATCAGTCGAAATCCTGGGCCACTCCGCAGGTGGAATTACCTACCGCCATTATGCACATCGCGCTCCTCTGGCATTTCGGGCGATATTAAGCCTACCGCAGCCTTCATCATTCAAGACGCTCGCCAGGGGTTTCGTGTCTGGAAAAGGTGTCCGACACCAAAAGTGCGGAGCACCCGCGGGGCCGTTCCGGCTTTTGGTGTCGGACACCTTTTCCCGAACCCCACCTTTTCCCGAACCCGCAACTAGAGACCTCCCACCTCCGAGTTGGACACATAAGGTTTACGATTCCTATACAGCTCTAACCTGGCTTCGTAGAGTCCTTTGCGGAGTAATGGGACTCGAGCGATTGCTTCGGTTTGCCAGCGTATGGCCTTTTCGAAGTCTCCGCTTGAGGCGTAGGCGGCGGCAAGCGTGTCCAAGTATCGATCGCCATACCATCCGTCTAGCTCTGCCGCCTTCGTAGCATATTCGATCGCGTTGACGGGATCTCGGTTGGCAAGATTTGGAGCGGTGGCCAAGCTCCAAGCGCGCAGATTCCAGATCACAGCGGAGTTGGGGTCCAGTTGTATCCCCTTTTCAAAATCCTGATTCGCCTTTTCGTACTCGCCCATGGCCACATAGACTCTCGCCCGGATCGCGAACGCAGGTGCATAGTTCTTGTCCCTTCCAGCGATTGCCTGGTTGATTTCGTCGAGAGCCTCCTGGAAGCGTTTTAGGTCAAAGAGTATCTCAGCTTTTTCGAAGTGATAGATTAACTCCGGAAGCCTAACAGGCACATCTAGTTCGGCCAGTGCGAGATCGTCTTTGCCTTCGTGGGCATAAAGTCTCGCACGATCAAGACGGAGTGTAGGATTGAAAGTAACGGCCAGGCCTGCAGCGTATTGTTCGTGTGCTTGCTCGAATTGTCCAAACTGGAAAAAGCATTTGCCTAGAAATTCATAGTCGTCCACAGTTAATCCGGAGCAGAGAGATTTTTTCTCGAGATAGTCGTGAGCATCGTCGATGCTCACGACATGGGATCGGTTGCCGCTTCTAATATCGCCAAAGTAGAGTACGTTTCCTTCGACTTTTGTGCAGAATTCGGGCATCGATGCATGCAGGGACGGGCCATTGGCTTGAAGAAAAGAATTGTCTTTCCTGAACAAGACCTGGCG
>JBGSJT010000303.1:0-2025 GCA_041741715.1 Pirellulaceae bacterium
CGGTGCGGTCGTCAAGCAAGTCGACTACGCCTACGATGCCTTTAATCGGCTTGTCCGGCGGACCTTCGATGCGGACGGAGCTGGAGCCGGCGCTGCCACCAATCAGTTCTGGGCATACGACGAAGGGATCAATGCGGTCCTACAGTTCGACGGCCCAGCGGCCAGCAATCTTTCGCACCGGTATTTGTGGTCTGATCGCGTTGACGAACTGCTAGCCGACGAAACGGTTGGCGGTGGAGCCGATACGCTGTACGCGCTGGGGGATCATCTCGGCACAATTCGCGATATCGCCAACTTTAACGAATCGACCTCGGTCACTTCCGTTACCAACCACCGCACCTACAACAGCTTTGGTAAGTTAACTGCCGAAACGAACGCAGCTGTAGATCTCATTTTCGGCTACACTGGCAAACAGCTCGACGAGGCTACCGGTCTGCAGCACAACCTCTTCCGTTGGTACGATTCGGCGCTGGGGCAGTGGCTTAGTGAAGATCCGCTGGGCTTTGCAGCGGGGGATGAGAATGTTCGCAGGTACGTCGGGAATCGGGCAATTTCATCAACTGATCCGAGCGGATTATTCGATCCACCAATATTTGTTACTCCACCATCAAACGCAGGTATGGCACATGCAATCATGGCGGAACGGGCTAGAGTCTCTCCATATAGAGTTTCTGTATTTCGTGTATTAACCCCCGGGGAAATTGCCCTTCTGAATTCAGTATTTGGCAAGCACTTGGATACAAAAGACTTATATGTTGCAAACAGCCCATTGTTTCCTTGGGAAAAAAAGTTAACCATGGTTCCCCGCTTTACACCTTGGTTTCCACCGGTAAATTACAGTTCAGACTTTTCACAAGAAACTGGAGTAACTGAATGGAAGAAACATCATTTCATCCACGAGATGACTCATGTTCTGCAGTCGCAACAAGGAAACTTTAACTTTACTGAAGGTGTATTCCTTGGTGTGATTCATAAAACAGGCCTTTTGCATGTATATCACTATGATAATAGCGATCTTGGAAAGCCGCTTTGGAGTTTTCAAATGGAGCAACAGGCCCAAATTATTGCAAATTATCACACCGGACGAATCCCTTCGGAATACATGAAAGCGGCGCAGAAAACCATCGGTAATTTCGAGACTTCCGCGCCGCCACCGCCGCCAGCAGAATGGGACGCATACTGGAACGTACATGGTGGTGTCCGGGGTCCAAAATACTAAGGTGTTAAGAATCTTTGAGTTTGCGAGAGTTGTACGCTGCTAAGCATTGTCCTAAGAGTTCGTGTCGACGCATCGAAGAATGCGACCATGCAATGAGGCTGCGGTACCTACTGGTCGAGCCCGCATCGCGATTTGCTTTATTTGCTAACTTTAAAGCTTGCGCTCATGCCGGCTAGGCGGTCTATGTGGCGAATTCCAAGTGTGATGCGGACTTGGGACGGACGTTGGGGTTGCTGCAGCGTGGTAGGAACCATTGTAGAATTCAACTCATCCCGTGGACCCCCGCTGGTTTGCCCAGCAGAGGCCAAAATTCTGCGCTTAACAAAGTTTCCGATGGACAGAACACCGTGTCAAAACAACGACAACATTTCATAGTGCGATGCCAAAGTGGAAACGTACTGTCGCCGCTAAGGGGCGACGGTAACTTTAGGGCTCATGCCAACCCACTTCTGCAAGAAAAATCAATTTCATTCGGAGTCTCAAATGAGTAGATCATCGTCAAAATGGTTGATTCCGAGCCTACTAGTTTTAGCTCCGGTAATCACATTGATACTTCTGCTCGGGTTAGAAAACACTTGGTGGAAAACACCAGAGATAGTAGGGGTCATTGATAATAATAACGGAGAAATCGCCTTAGAATCTTTTGCCATTCATCTTGTTGATCAAGATGATACACTCACAGTTGCTTATCCAGACTCATCAGGTGTCTTCAAAATCAAACCGACACAATTTAAAGAGCGATTTGGACCGATTTTTGGAGACCGTTGTGTGCATTATACTATCTCACTTGTGTCTAATGATCGCAT
>JBGSJT010000304.1:0-3207 GCA_041741715.1 Pirellulaceae bacterium
GTAGGCCCAAAGAAACCTAAGTAGTTGGAACGGCTCCAGTTCGCTAACACCGTACCACTAGGCGCCCAGCTCGCGACAGTTCCTCCATTTGCGTCGCTTGGACACTGCAGTGTGTCGATGACTTTGGTTGTGGGGCCGCCGGCCACTGAGTTGGTGGATTCGCACTGCGGAAGATGTATGCCGAAAGGGTCGCGGGTAGCAGCGGTGGGTTTGTAATCGAACGAATTGTAGAGGTTGCCTTGCTCGAAGTAAGGAAACAGGAACAACATTAACGGCATCCGCGGCCCCGACAGAGGAACGTCCCCAGCATTAGTGGAACCATTGGGAAAACGCTTGAAGGTAGACTCATAAAGGTGCAGGGCCAAGCCAAGTTGCTTGAGGTTGTTCTGGCATTGCATCCGCCGCGCAGCCTCCCGGGCCGCTTGAACCGCTGGCAGAAGCAAGCCCACCAGTACACCGATAATGGCGATGACCACTAACAATTCCACCAAAGTAAAACCGGAACGGCTCAGGGAGCGAGGCGTGCTGGCACAACCAGCTTGTACACCTTGTCGGAACGGCAAAGTTCGATTCATGGCAAGAACCTTTGTAAATAGTAAAATACGTTTTAGCAATATTCCTTCAACCGAGTTATCCATTGGGTTTCAGCGATCACCGCGAACCGTCGGCAAACCGTCGACAGTCATCGATAGCGCTACGCCTTGCGCATGCTCCTGGTCAGTTGGCAATGTCATGGCAACTCGGAATCCGATGAAGGCAAACGGAGTCGTTGGAACCATGTGACCGCGCTGGGAATTCCTACAGAACTGCTGGGTAACGCCATAGCAGCCACCGCGGATGACTCGACGCTCTCCTGTGGACGGCCCGGTCCAATCACTGAGAACCTGTTCCGATGGGTACGTATCAAACCAGTTGTGAACCCACTCGAACATGTTTCCATGCATGTCAAATAATCCGCGCAGGTTTGGCCTGCGTGTCCTGGGCTCTGCGGAAGTGTTACCGCTGTTCAGACCAAACATAGCGTAATCAAGCAGCAATTCGCGATCGCCCCCGTAGAAATATTGGGTTCGCACACCAGATCTGGCTGCCACTTCCCATTCGTCTTCCGTTGCCAGACGGTAGCCCCGCCGTTCCAGATGAAGAGGCCAATCGTTGGGTATGTGCAGGTCAAGTCCAGCCACAGTGTCTAAGCTTTTCACCTCGGGTGCATCAGGGGCTGGATAAGCTTGGTCTTCTTCACTCAGGCCGTCGAGCTCACTAAGCCACCGACAGAATCGCACTGATTCGTACCAATTCAGTCCAGGTCCGCCGTGTGAATCTGTTCCCGGAAACAGCTTGAGGTCAATGCCATGCAGTTCACTAAACACTTTTATTTCCTGTCCGGTGATCTCGCGATCGGCAATGGCATAGGGGCGAGTTATGCGAACAGTATGCGTTGTCTCGCTCGCGCCACGATACGGTTCATCGTCAGGCGATCCAATCGTAAAATCACCGGGCTGAAACACGACGAAAGTCATATAGGTGGACTCGCCAGCGTTGGGCAACGGAATCTCCCGAACAAACCACTCCCGGCCTGGAGCATAGGGAATCTCTGTTTGATCGACTCGTTTGATTACATCTTCCCTATTCCACGATAGCAGGAGCCACCTGATTGCTCCGTGAACGGACGAGCTTGGATCGTTTCGATACGAATCTGCGGCCTGGGCAACGAGCTTGTCGAGTAACTTCGGCTCAACTTCGGCTACCGGAAATTCCGCTAACGCGAGCAACAACGCGTAGCGCGCAGCATCTTTTGAAGTTGATACCAGGGCATCGGAACTATCGAGCTTTTCAATAAACTTTGATATATCTTCGGCTGTTATTCCACGCTCGCGGCAGCGGTGAACAAATTGCGAAAGTGCTTCGGGATCAATGGCTCCATCCGTGCTCTTGAGATCGCTCTCCAAGAGAAACATGTCCAGCGCTCGTTGCATTTCGCCTAAACGCAAGAGTGCGATGCCGGCACCCGCTCGGGCTTGTCCGAATCTTTTGCGATCTTCCGTTTGCATGTCCACTAACGGCCGAGTCGCAGCCACACGCTGAAGTTGGGCTATCAGTTTCTCGTCAGCCAGGTTCTCTACAAGGGGAAATAGAATTTGAAATTGCTTTGGATTAGCTTGTGTCAGAAGCTCAACGATTTCTTCTTGAGGCAGTAGTCCATCTTGTGCGAAGTACTCCAGTGCATAAGCAGCGCTCCCTTGAACAAAAGGGTCGTTACCAATGAACAGTGACTTCCATTTCTCGATGAAATGTTTTGCAATTGGCCCAACTTGACGCAGATAGATAGCCTGCTCGACTGGACTTTCCCTCAGAATCTGGTCGGCCATGAATGCGTATTGGCTATCGTCCCATCGACGAGAGTCTGGCGAAAATTTCGCTAATGCGATCCCCGCGCGGAATCGTCGTTTCAGGCTTTCATCGTCCTGAGCGTTGCTATTGAGCTCACCCCAAAGTCGATCGGTGACGATTTCCTTATGTGGTTCTAAGACAGCACGAATCACCTCTGTGTAACCTGCCGTCTCCGTCAACATAGATTCCAAAAGCGGCTGAACGTAAGTTTTGTCACCGCTTACTAGCAGTGCTAGTCTGGCATTCAGCGTCGTTTTGTCCTTGTTGTCCTGCGATTGGCGGGCTGCGATTTCTTCTAATTTTTCCTGTGCTCCGTAAAGATTGGTATCTAATCTACCGAGCGACTGTTGAATGTCATCTTGGCCTGCCTCCAACACACGGTCTACCAGCAAATTGGCCTTGCCTTCATTTTTTTCTTGCTCCGCCTGCATGCGGATATTGTTTTTTTGTTGCTCTGCTACCGTCAGGATGCCAAAGGCGGACAGTCCAACCAACAGAACGACTACAGCCGAAGCCACCAATGTACCTTTGTTCCGGCGAACAAATTTGCTGGTTCGATACATGGCTGACGGTGGGCGGGCCGACACAAGTTCGTCGCTCAGGTAACGTTGAACGTCATCCGCGAAAGCATTGGCCGTGTCGTACCGCCGAGCGCGATCCTTTTCGATCGCTTTCATCACGATCCAATCCAGATCGCCTTGGACTAGCGACTTGAGCTTTTGCATGGTCGTGCAACGAGAGTCAGACAGCGACTTGGCCGATGCGCCCCAAGTACTAATACGCGTGCTGGGCTTCGGCGGCTCCTCCTCGCGAATAATC
>JBGSJT010000305.1:0-3181 GCA_041741715.1 Pirellulaceae bacterium
AGACTCGCGACGGGCACCGACGAAGTTGGTCGGCGAGCAGAGAGGGGGGCTTGGCTGGAATTTCCCTCCCCGTCGCTTAGGCTCCGACCCTCCCACCGTAAGTTACGTCGAATACGACGTAACTTACGGTGGGAGGGTGAGTTGCACCGAAACTAAACCGGCGATCAGCGAGAAGTGTCACTATTCGCGGTAATTCGCGTCATTAGTGGGCAGTTCTTAGATTTATGTGCCAGTTCGCCGGTCAACAGCGGAAGCTTTTCGTGAGACTTAGCAAATATAACTTTGCATCCCGCTCGATTGTGAGCTACGTTTGAGATGAGCCAAAAATATAAACCTTTTTATGGGGTACGAAGCATGGACCTACATCGCCTGGGGATCAAAGAGATGCCTTTACTGTCACCCTGTTACTGCCAACAATGCAGAAGAGCACTTGAAAAAGCGAGCGTCTTGGACGACAGCCACGCATGGTGTCCAGGATGTAAAAACGCTGTTGAGACGTGCGCTCTTCAAAGCCCAGTCTTTACGGTTGGCTCAAGCGTCGTGCTGTTCTTGATATTGCTTCTGGTGAAATGAACGCGTTCGGACACTGTCGTAGTTTGCTGTAGGGCGTCAAGGAAGTTCGTTGTCGGGGCGTTTGCCCAACTCTTCTCGCAAACGCTGCAGTTCTGCTTCCATCGTGGAATTGCGTTCTTCAAGTCGCAGTGCCTCGCGCTTGGCGATCTCCGCTTCCCGTGCATTGGCATCAGCTTCCGTCAACAGCACGTCGCCATTGATCGCATGGCGGAGCAGAAGTTCTCCGTCAACCAGTTCGAGGGTCAACCCAAGTTGTTCACAGTGCAAGCGATCATGAGCGTCAGGCTCAATTCGCACGTAACCATCCGTCCCGGCGAGTCGATAGCCTTGCAGACGCGGCGAGAGGTAATCTCCAACCGGATCGTACAGGAAGTACTCAGGAACCCCGATCGCGGCATAGATACGCGGTTTGAATACGTCATCATTTCGTCGAGTGCTGGCCGAAGTGAATTCGAACACCGCGTTAGGAACAAGTTTCTCTTCCCAGATCTTAAAAGTTCGCCGCCGCCGAGGATCACAGTTCAAGACGACGAAGCCATCTGGCACGACAAAGTCGCGTGGCACTCCTTCGTGGTAGTACAACAACAGGTCGCTGGCGACGTACACGCGTTGGTCGCGATAAAATTGTTTGAGTATGTCGCGCAGACGCAAGGTCCAGTCGATGTGCCAGTCCGTTTCACCCATCGGTTGACCATCCGTGTCGGGGTAGTCGATCGCTTGATCGTGTACTGAACTCACGGTAATTCCCACTATTCACTTGGTTGATGACTGCTGTTGACTACAGTACAAGTTCAAATATATCTTACATTACTTTCCTGGAAGTATCCAACACAAACAATCGCATCCGATGCTATTGCTCCGTCGTAGGGACATTAATCAAGCGCGCGAACAGAACCAGCTTAGTTCCCTCCGCAGACGCGGGACCAGGCAGTACCGCAACCGCTGTATCACCCAACCTCCCCTGGAGTGTCGCTTCAGCTTCGTAATCATTACCCTGCTTCAGCTTCATGTCCAAGCTTATGCGCTCGTCAGTGAGCATGGTGGAAACAAACTTCAATTGCAGATCTGAGATAGGATCTTGGTTCTCGCTGCGTTGAGTTTCCGTCCGTCTGATCGATGTTTTATAGTGCAAAGCGGCCAGTGGCTTTGCCAAATGGTTCCGCTGAAGTGCGGCGATGGCGACTTCAAAGTCTTTAGAGGTTAGGTTTTCGGAAGAGGCGAACTGCCAGTCGATACCCAGTTGTTGCATCTTCTTCGTTTGCAGTTCGACCACCTGGACGTCGACCAAGAAAGTCTTCGTGGCTTGCCCATTGACCAAGTACTTCTCCAGCTGCTCGGCTTCCGCAGCTAGTCCCGCCGCATGGAGATGTTGGATGGCTTGGGTTATATGCCCATCCCGTTTCGATTCACTTTCTCCTTCGCGCTGAGGCGTCTGGCCATTACTCAGGCTTGGACATCCGAAGACAACCAACACAAACAGACAGCCGAGCCAGAGGGTATTTTGGTACTTCAACTTCGTGTACTCCGTTTTGTGGGGGGCAATGTCTAAATCCTTGTACTCCCGTCGCGCGTGCTGGACAATCCCAAACTGGTGCCCCTTTGTGCCACAGCCTTTTGACAGTTCCATATCCCTTCCTTCAAACTCGCTCGTCGCTTAAGAAGTCCCCTGCGATCATTTTGCCTCCATCATTCTGTCAACACACGTCGTCGTATGGCAAAATAATGGCGACAGAATGATTTTCTGGGGGGCGTTCGACGTCCGTTCGAACTGAATTCCTCAACGCGACGACAGCCTTCATCTGGCGACGATCTGCTAGCCCAATGGCTCAATAGGAGTGTTGATTGCCAGTATCGCGTCCAAAAACATCTGGCGAGGCGGAATGATTGGTGTAGCAATTCCGCTCGTTTATTTCATGTTCCTACCGCTCGCAATTTATTGGCCAAAGTAGTGACCGACAGTAACCCACGGCGACACGCGATTTTCGTGAGAAATGGGACTTAGACTTAAATCTGCTTGCCAAGTCGCTCAATGGATCTCGACCGATGTATTCCCTTGCGAGTGCTCGAGAATGTACAACCACGCAATGATTGCCGGGCAGATGAACGCGGCCAAGAACCAAGTGAATCCTTGTTGTGGCCAGTTGAGTGAGGCGAGTGAATCAGGGAGCGCATATAGCGAAACCGAAAACCAAACCAGCGGGGTCAACACCGCAAATATGGCTAATGTACTCATGAGCGCCGGAAAGGGTTGAACACGATCACGGTGATACCACAGCACGGCTCCAAGAACGTTCATCAGAAGGCAGCACCCGGCAGGTAACAATGCCAGCCGGGGTTGCCCGTTAATCGCGAGAATCGCGGCGGTTGGAATCAACCATGCTGAACCACCGAACACGCTACCAAACCACCCGCCAATTCGCCATTGGATATATCCAGGTCCAGCCATGGCTGGTTTCTCCACCGCAGTATTCATCGCATGGCACTTTCGGAAAGCAGAATCGCGACGACATCACCACGAGCCACCACAACGCCTTCTTTTTGCGGATCAATAAAACGTATGGACAGTCCATTCTGCGAAATGATCGCAACATTACCCAGGTCAACTTCT
>JBGSJT010000306.1:0-3436 GCA_041741715.1 Pirellulaceae bacterium
TGATCTAGGTTTATGGAGTAGATGAAGGCGACTGCACCAAGGCAGCCTCAGAGTATGGCGTCGAAAGCCTGCATAACTTCAACAATGCTCGCCGCGAAAACAAAAAGTTGTCCGGCCCGCGGTCTCTACCGTAGGCTTACCACCATCCTGACCATTGTCCGCCAGCAGCGCCTTGGGCGTCGTGATGGGCAATTCGTATCATTGGTTCGCTCGTCTCGCACGACAAAGAGAAATACCGCTGGCGCAACTTGATCGAGCGATGATTCAAGCTGAAGCACTGGCGCAGGGTCGCCACCCGCTACAACAAAACCAAAGATTCCTATCTCGGCTTTGTAGCTCTCACCTCAATCAAACTGTATCCACGCTTTTATCGACGAGGCGGCAATCAAGATCGAGCTGATTGCCCTTCGTGAGTATCCGGCTTTATCAGCACGCCAGCGGACGATGCCCGATTGGCTAGGCCGAAAACTGTAGGCCTCTTGTTGTGCTTTCTTTTCGGTCGCTTAGAACCGGCCCCAATCGCAGCAGCGACTCCGATCATCATTGCCACGATGTATTGTGGTGTCGCGGTTAGCAAAACCCATTCATACTGGCTGTGCAACGCCACGGCGACAAGGCTAATCCCACATGCAACGCTGACGTCCCGCAGAGCAATGGTTTTACGGAACAACGCTGAAGCGGCGAACAAGAATGAGCCCAACAGCCAGACGAGAAGCCCAACCAGACCCAATAAACCTGCCTCAGTGCGAACTAAAAGATACACGTTGTGGACGTTTGTGGAGCGGGCCCCGATGCCCCATCTAACTCCGGCCTCATCGAAATAACCGCCCGCATTGGCGACGCTGACGTACTGGTTAAGGCCCACGCCCCACGGGTGATCTTCAATCATGAGCTCCGCTGTACGTTCGAAAGCTACCCGCTCCGGATCGACTTGGAAATCGACCACACCTCGTTCATTGAACTTTTGGATGGCAAATGGCGCCGCAGCCACCAGCCCGAGTACGCAGAGACCGGCAGTCATCCAGTTCCTGCCCGTCGGCTTGATGAGCACCGTGGATAAAATGGTCAAGACGGAAGCGAATGCGAAGAAGCCGATTGTCGCTCTAGAGCCGCCGGAAATGGCGCCGATCGCCCCTGCTGCAACCGCAGCCCAAAACAAACGCTTCTTGGTCCGCAAGGCAAGTGAAAGAAGGAGCGGGATGCAAAGATTGGTTGCAAGCCCCGTGAAATTTTGATGCCCTAGAAGACCGGGAGCTTGGCCTGCACCAGAGAGTGCCTGGTATCCCGAAATTACGCCACTCGCAACTACGGCAACGGCCAACCCTGCGGCTATTCGCAGCAACTGACCATTGAGAGTTGCAAGGTAGACGGCGTAGAAAAAGAGGGTAACGCGGAGAGCCTGGAAGAAGAAAAACAGAGCTGGAGTAAAATAGCCGACGAACAGCAAGCCTGGCAACAGACAGATCAAGTACACCGCAAATACCCAAGCTAAAGGTGGTATCGGGCGGCCCCGGCCGCACCGGAGACATATGGCAAGGGCAAGCGGATCCACTATCGTAAGTATGAGGCCACGGGTATAGCCTTGCCAAAGTGGCCAACTGAGGAATGAACCGTCTAAGTTGAATGAGGCGTAGAGGAGGGGCGAAGCACCCAGCGCCATGAATGCCCACTTTTTGCCCCTCGGGGAGCTTAGCAGAGCGAGGAAGGCGGGAAACGCCGCAACAACGAAGAGGAGGGCCAGTAATTTCATCAGTTTGCGCGGTCTAGGTCCAACCCGTTAAAAATTCGCGTCGAAACGCATGCCTCAGCGAAGGCGCCGGTGAGCTCATTCGTTAGCACGGGCTTACCGGAAAGTTTCGTATGAGAGTAGAGACAGCGGCCAGATTTTCTGAAAAAAACGTGTTATTTTCGTATGGACGGCAATCTTGTTTTGGCGGAGAGGTTCTTGTACTAGATCACCATGCAGGAAACGCCTTTGAATGTCTGCGTCGGTATACTGGCACGTAATGAGGCAGAAGGTATCGCTGATCTTATCAAGGACCTGAGTGAGCAAACATTGCTGACGGAGTCTCAGCAGGTCTCGGTTCAGATCATTGTTGTGGCAAACGGATGCACCGACGATACGGCAGATGTTGCGCAATCTGCTTTTGCCAACCTTCACTTTGGCTTACCCAATGTCCGCACGTCGGTGCATGAATTGACACGGCCCGGAAAGTCGAACGCTTGGAATGAATTTGTCCACCAGATCGTGCCTGAGGCTACCGACTACGTCTTCTTCCTTGATGGGGACATTCGAATTCCCGAGAGAAATTCTCTTAACCTCGTACTGCGCAATCTAGTATCATCTCCTCAAGCGGTCGTGGCGGTCGATCGTTCGCTAAAGGATATAGAGCTCGAGAGCCCGAAAAGCGTCGTGCAGAAAATTATCAAATCTGCGACTGGAACGGCGAATGATCCGCGGACAGCCATTGCAGGTGCATGCTATTGCGTCCGTTTTGCCGAAGTTCGAAAAATTTGGATGCCTATCGGGCTGCCGGGGGAAGATGGCTTCCTCCGTGCCATGCTCTTGACCTCGAGCTTTTCGCACGAAGAGCGTCTCGAACGTCATGTATTTGTCGGAGATGCATACCATGTCTTTGAGTCTTTGCGTGAAGTTGGAGATGTGGTCCGGCACAATGTTCGCCTTGCGATCGGCACCGCAATAAATATTCTTCTTTTCTGGCATCTGCGCAAGGTCGCAGCCGACGGCCTCGACCTTGCGCAATATATTCAGGCAAGAAATAAAGTTGAGCCAGACTGGGTGAACAGCCTGATTAGAGAGAGGCTGCAGGTAAGTTATTTCCCCCTTGAGCCCAAATTTTTAGCGCGGAGGCTGTGGCGTAAAGGGAGCGGTTCAAAAAAGCGTTCGTTAAAGAGCTGGGCTATTGCTCTGTTTGGAACGGGTTTTGATCTAATTGTATTCGTAAGGGCCACCGCTCTTATGAGGAAGGGGGCGGGTGCAGGGTACTGGTGAGCGCGACAATATCTTCTTTGAAAAGATCCAAGTTGCAAATCTTCTAAAATAGTTTTGTTGCGAGACCTTGCTCAGGCGGGCGGCAGTTCCGGTAATACCAACGGGCCTATGAGCTGACGCACTGGAACCATTCGCGGTTAGAGAGGTGATTGTTTCGGGGAGATCGATGAGGTCATTCCATGCCGTGCAACAGGCGGTGACGATGGCCTCGTAATTTTCATAGGCGCGGTTGGCGAGGGCGTTTTGCCTGAGATACTGCCAGATGTTTTCCTGTGGGTTCATCTCAGGGCTGTAGGGGGGCAACTGCAGAAGGCTGATATTGGCGGGAGTTTTGAGGGATTTTGTGGTGTGCCAGCCAGCCCCGTCAATAATGACGATGGCATGCGCACCCTCCTCGACCTGGCTGCTGATTTCGATGAGATG